>JBFRWR010000766.1:0-2544 GCA_051439685.1 Trichodesmium sp. | reverse complement strand
TATACAATCCGGTTATATAGTATATGTTCATAATTGCTGTCTACACTTCAATCTCCGCGTCTCCGTGTCTCCGTGTCTCCGCGTCTCCCTACCATACAATAATTATTCAACCGGATTTGATATTAGGTGGGTAAAAAGTACGCCTGTTTGAGCTGCTTAATGCTCAAAAAGTTAGTATTTTCGCTGCTGAGTTGGGCAAAAAAATTACTACTACCCTACTCCCCTACTCCTTAAAAAAGACTTTTGAGCGCAAACCCTAATTAGGGCTTGCTGAATAAATATTAAAAGACTAACAGATAAAGGTATTGGGGATTTTAGGTTATGAAAAAGTACCAGCTTTTGGGTGAACAAAGCTGAAAAAGTGAGGATGGGTCGGGTAAAGGGATACAGAAAAATTAAGGGGCTATTTTTTCGATAGCCTCTTCTAGAACTCCCCGGTCCTCTTGACTCGATGGGGTAATTTCGTTTCCTGCGGAATGCTGCGCAATAGGAAATTACCCCTACTCCCTACTCCCTGCTCCCCACTCCCTACTCCCACCATCAGACTTTTTCAGCAAACCCTAATTAGGAAACTGCTGCATAACATATAGTAGGAATTTGCTAATCAAACTCCTACTATATTCAACTTATTATTTGAATTTAGAAACTGCACTATCAAAAGCAGTTTGTAAATTACCCCAAGCTTTTTCAAAACCGCCTTTTACATCTTCCCAAGCTTCTTCACTAGAATTTTGAAGTTCCTGGAATTTAGTTTTCACCGCATCACGTTGACTAGAGAGTTTCTCTATCTTATCGTGATAATTAACTTGAGTATCTGCTTTTGCTTGTTTAGCTTTTGCTTTTATTTCATCAATTTGAGCATTTAGTTTGTCAATTTGAGCTTTGACTTTGGCTTCGTAAGCTTTTTTAGTTTGTGATTGATTGCTCATAATTTTTGTCCAATTAGAATAGATATTATCTCAGGCTTATTTTAGCCTGATTTTAATCATTAGATCGCTATTTTGCCAATAATATCAAATAAGATAATTAATCTACTTTTTCATGCTATTATGATGATTTGATAAATTAGCTATTATTCAAAGTCTATAAAATTACATACTTTTTAATTCCCAGTATAGTAAAATATATAGATGCTCTGGAGAGTTTGTATATATATTTAGGAATTATTCAGAAACCTAAAGATAGCTAAAATTATCGCATCTTAAAACTTGAGTAAAATTTTATATTGTTCAATGGCTCTAAAAATTAGCAATTTCACCAGACTACTAATAATTAGTAAAACAACTATTAAATGGAAATTTTTCCGGAAAATTATTAACTTATCAAACTTAGGATTAATAGTATTTTTAGGAGTAATAACTGGCTTTTGCCCTAATGCCATGTCACATACCATGTCACAAAATAATGAAGATAATAATCAATTTGAATCCTCGGAAGAAGCAACACAAAAATCTCTATTTATTGCTTATCCTTCACCAAATCACAAAACTACTTCAGACAGAATTTTCTTCATTGGTACAGCTTCTCCAGAAGCGGAAGTTACTGTTAATGGAAAACGAATTAATGAGCGTAGTAAATCTGGTCATTTTGCTCCTAGTTTGCCATTACAAATAGGAGAAAATATATTTACTTTTCGCCACCAAAATGAAGAGATTATTTTAAAAATAACACGCAATTCAAATCAACCAGCTTTACCAATAGGAATAGCTTTTGGTCAAGACTCTTTGACTCCGGCAAAAGATATTTCGAGAATGCCAGGAGAATTAATTTGTTTTCAGGCGATCGCTCCTCCAAATGCTAATATTTCTGTTTTATTAGCTGCTCAAAATATCCCTCTACTTTCTCAGTCTCAAGTAGTAAATTTGCCAGGAAATTTAGCAGTATTAACAGGAGATAATCAACCTGTTCCCTCTGTGGGAGAATATTATCAAGGTTGTGCGAAAGCAGAAACACCAGGGGAATTAGGTCAACCTGAGTTTAAACTTAGTCTTAGGGGTAAAACGGTGACTCAAAAAGCACCGGGAAAAGTGACTATTCTTTCTCCGACTACATTTGAGGTGGCGGAGGTGACAGTAGAAGAGGGAATTGCTAGAACCGGACCAAGTACCACTTATTCCCGCTTGACACCTCTACCAAAAGGTACTAAAGCTTTGATTACAGGAAGGGAGGGAGACTATTTAAGACTTGACTATGGTGGTTGGATAAAAGCAAGTGAGACTAAGATATCTACAGATGCAGCACCACCGCGTTCGGTAATTCGGAGTGCTATTTCTCGTCAAGTTCAAGGTGCAACAGAAATAAAATTTCCTTTGCAAGTTCCGGTGCCCATAACAGTCGAACAGGGGGATAACTATTTAAGTTTAACTCTGCATAATACTACTGCTCAAACTGATACTATTCGTCTGGATGATGACCCTTTAATTGAGCGATTAGACTGGTACCCAATTCTAACTTCAACAGTGGAAAATGAACAGGCAGTTAGATATAAATTTTATTTAAAAACAGACCAACAATGGGGTTATAAATTAAAGTATGATGGTACAA
>JBFRWR010000765.1:0-2671 GCA_051439685.1 Trichodesmium sp. | reverse complement strand
GGAGCCAGGAGTTGGGAGTCATAATTTCGGTCAAATAGAATAGGGAAAAAAGTATAAAAATAGCCCCTTGCTTCATCATCTCCCCATCTCTCCAGCTAATTTTATAGTTCCCAAATGGGTTCTATAGAAGATTATGAAAAAAATTTGGGATTAGCGATCGCGTCTATAACGTGGTTTGAGAATATAGAAACCCTCAATGTATCAGGGAAACACGAGGACGCGGTGACATTCTCTCTGGTGCGTCTGGTGTGTCTCCCCCTCTCCCTCTCTCCGCGTCTCCGCGTCTATTCCCCAATGGGTTCTATGACAGGCAAGATGACTGTGTTACAAAGGCTTTATTTTTATTAACATTTCTACGTCACAATGTTTATTATACCTCGTATCTGCTGTCATAATAGACCTTGACAAACTACTTTAAAACCATTATTATATTAAGAATAATTATCAATAGTTAAGTAAAAATAATGGAGAAAGAATATCAAGATAATTTATGCAACAATCAAGATCAAGTATGGAAATTTACATTTATAGGAGACAGTAGTAATATCCAGAAAAAAGAGAAAGACTATCAAGTTTTTCCATCATCAGTAGTACAAACTAACTTCTCACTGACACAAGCAAAACGAGGCGATCGCTTATGTATTGTCGCTATCAATCTTGAAGGTGACATGACTCGTCGCTTGAAAAAAATGGGTTTGGTTGTAGGAGTAGAGGTAGAGGTAGTTAGTAACAACTCCAGTGGTTCGACGATTGTTAAGGTAGAAAACAAAAATATTGGGTTAGGAGCTAACCCTGCTGAAAATATTATCGTGTCTTCCCTAAACACAAGAAAAAATAGTAGCTAAGATAACATTATAAAAATAAAATTGGAGGTAATCGAAATGAATGTAGCTGATTTGAGAACAGGACAAATGGCAATAGTCGATCAGGTCCTCAGTATTGGTCGCGAACAAGGAATTGTGCAGAGACTAGCAGCAATGGGAGTAGTTTCTGATAAACCAGTGCAAGTGTTACGCAAGGCTGGGTTTAATGGACCGTTACACATTCGAGTCGGAGCAACCACAGAAATCGCTATCCGACCCCATGAAGCAGAAATGATAGTGATTAAGACAGATGAGGATGATGAAATAAATTTCTATCAAGGTTCTCAAATGCTCCCCAACTCCTTAATAGAGTTAATGCAGCAAGTTAAAACTATTTCATTACTCATATTAATTTCTATTATATTCTTGGTTATTGGTCAGCTTTATCAACTCCTAAATAATAGCAATATTGAGCAAGCTAATCAACCTCAAAATGCTGCTAATATTGTGGCTGATTCAACCACAGAATTAACAGAAAATCCAACATTAGAGACAGTAGGTGTAGACAAAGTTGCGCCAACAATAGCTCCAGCAAATAACGAATCTACTTCCCCGGAAAAAACAACTAAAGCTCCTACGGAAAATAGCAGCAACCAACTAACAATAACAAGTAATTCTAGCAGCGAAAATGTAGAGTCAATTAGTAAAAAAATTACTGACAAACAAGAAATTAGCAGGTTACAACAAAAGCTCTATACCGATATTGATAACAACTGGAAAAAACCAGTCAAACAGACTGCAATTTATCTAGTTAAAGTAGATAAAAACGGAACTATTATTTCTTACGAAGCGTTTAATGAAATAGCAAAAAATCATCTGAGTAGCACACCACTGCCGAATTTAGTCAAGCCTAATAATCTGACTAATCAAACAGAATGGACTGAGTTTGCTATTTTACTTTATGAAGATGGTAATCTGGAGATAGAACCAAAGTAATTTTCATTAATGGATAATGGATAATTGATAATTAATAATTAATAATTGATAATTACCTCTGGTTCAAACTGTAACTCTATTGAATATAAGGAAAGAGCATAGCACTTTTTTACCTTTGAAATAGTTGGCTTTAAACCTGAATTATTTAATTAATAATTATTGCTCTGCTGATTAAATCTAAAAGCATTGATATATAAAACCTTTCGCCTGTGGGTTTGGGAAAAAAGTGCAAGCAAAGTACCAACTATGGCTTAAAATGTGAAGATTTTGAGCAGACAATAGCAGAAAAATTAAGGGACTTTCAGACCAGACTATATCCTCTGTAATTCCCATTTCTCCTGTCTCCTGTCTCCTGTCTTCTGACTCCTACCCTTGCCCATAAGACTTTTTCAGCAAGCCCTAATTATTCATTATTCAGTCAATGATTTGTCAAACAAAACCCTAGGGGTTTGGTCTCCAAACCCAAATTAAAAAGGGATTGGGAGAACCAACCCCCTACGATAACAGAAAATACTGTTAACCAATAATTAATAACTAATAAATGAAATGACTTGTCATAACAATACAGCAACAATCCCCAATTCTAATGCAACAAAAAGAGTTGCTTTAGTTGGGATGCCAAATACAGGGAAATCTACATTTTTTAATCGAATTACTGGAGTATCTGCTCATGTAGGAAATTGGCCGGGAATAACAGTCGATATTTTGCAAGCTGAGGTCAAAATAAATAATGAAACAACACAATTTGTAGACTTGCCAGGAGTTTATAATCTCAACGGTTTTTCCGAAGATGAAAAAGTCGTGCAAAGATTCCTAGAAAATAATCCTGCTGACTTAGTAATAGTAGTTATTAATGCCTCACAAATTGACCG
>JBFRWR010000764.1:0-4547 GCA_051439685.1 Trichodesmium sp. | reverse complement strand
TGCTAAAAATACTAACTTTTTGAAGATGAGTAGCTCAAAACTAGATACTTTTTCAATACCGAAAAAGGTACTTATCTTTAATCTGTCAATACTTTGATATTTAATCAGCAAATCCTAATTAGGGTTTGCTGAAAAAAGCAGAATGTGGGTCGGGTGCGGAGTGTGGTAAGTGTGGGGAAAGTGGAAAGTTTAGGGAAAGTGGGAGGAACAATTGTTCCTTGATTTTTCTACCATATTCAGCCAAAAATAATAAGTTTGTGAACCTCAACCACCTAACAGCTACGCACTTTTTCATACCTAACAAAGCTATAGCAATCGTATTTTATTCGTGGCAAAAATATTACTACTTTTTAGGGAATAGAGAACACTTAACTAGGAACAGGTGGGAGCTTCAACTTTTTTATTTACTTTTTAATTTGTTATAACCTATGCACGGATTGGTATATAACTTTTATCTATAAAGAGTTTTAGATTTAATCAGTCAGCCCTAATTAAAATATTTGCTGTTTTTTTGTAAATCCAGATTTCATTCTATTATGATATTTTTAGGGCGTTTAAATATGAGATAATTATTATCAGAGTTTGAATTATGACTAAAAGTTGTTAATTCCCACCCTTCATTTCCCAAATAATTAACTAATTCATATAATGTTTTTTCTTTCCATTCTCGCCATTCTTTACCGTTAATATATACGGTGATTAACTTATCACCAAAGGGATAAGGGCTGGCTTCTGCTAATAGATATTCCCACTTTTGCATTTGTTATCTAAAAATATGGAATTATTGATGGGAGATTTTTTATACCAAATTAATATGAACTGGCAGTTCTTAATAATTAATAATTAATAATTAATAATTCTGGAGAGTACAAAGTTGTTCTCAAAAAAATTTTGGCTTTCCAGACTAAAATTATTACTGGAAAAGGCTTACAGCACCTACAAGTTGAATAGAAAATTTCTAACTTTTAGGTATCTGAAAGCCTTAGCTAGCAATAGTTATCCCTAAAACTTAGCACTGTATAGTAATAATTGATAATTATCAAGAGTTTTCATGTCCCCTATCCATTATTAATTGTTAAAGACGTAATTATCCATTATTCATTATCCATTATTAATTAATGAACCAATCCTCTAAGTTTATAATAAGAGGTAATTCTAAATTTGCGCATTCTAAATTCTTGAACTATTGTTTGTTGCTCTAAACTAAAATAATTTTATACATCATACTTTCTGGCAATTGCTATAGGATAATTTTGATATAGATTCCTGAGTAAATTAAAAGATTATAGACATTTTTTTTAGACTGATAAAAATGAAATTAAAGACTGAGAAATATCACCTAAGTTTTACTTTTAGCGGACATCAATTCTAGCTAGAGTTGAGCCTTGGTAATAGTACAACAAAATCTGTTGGTAATTATATCCATTCCGAGCCAAATTATAAGCTCCCCATTGACTCATTCCCACAGCATGACCAAAACCTTTTCCAGTAATCTGAAAATTGGTAGGAATCTTTTGGTCTTCACTTTTTTCAGCAGTTACGCTAAATCTGGTACTCTTTAAACCTAGAGCTGCTGTAATATCCGTGCCTTCTAAAGTTTTCACCCCTCCATCGCCTAAAACTTTCATCGTAACTACACTACCGTGAGGAGTAGTCTTCTCAGGTGTCATAGATATAATATTCCCCACTCCTGAAATTCGTTGCTTCAGCTCTGCTTGAGTAAATGATTCTTTCCATTGATAAACTGGAGCATCCTGGTCAAAATCAGGAACAGCTCGAAGATAAGGTAGTGGGTTTGACCAAACATCTTCTACATTCTCTGTATGTCCACCAGAAGATGAATGGAATAAAGCTAAAATAACTTGACCATTATAAGTAAGTACCTGACCTTGAGTCCCATCAACAGCAGCATAAGTTCCTGGAGATTCTGTTTTAATTCCCTGGTATACTTGCCATACTTGGTTATCACCTAAATCATAAAAATTATTACTATTTTCTTGCCGTTTGTGTAGAGCATAGGAACGAGCAGCCACAGCTTGGGCCTTTAATGCTGCTTGAGGCCAATTGCCATTCATTTCTGCTCCAATGACGCTATAGAGATAGGATTCTAGATTGACATAATTAATAGCTGTAATCCCTCCTTTGTGAGGTATTAGGTGGGTACGTCCCCGATACCAGCGATCGCCTATCCAAACATAGCCATCTCCTTTTGGTTCAATCCACATTTGACCAGATATAGAATTACCTAAAGCTACCTTTCCTGATTTTGGTTCGGCAGCAAAGCCTTTGGTTGGAGGTAATTCACCTATAGCTCTACCTGCGCCATCTCTAATTATGGCCTGTGTTGAACTGCCTACTTTTACTTCCTTTGCTCCTTCTTGAATTGCTATGCGCAAAACTAGAGAAGCTTGGGCTGGAGCAATCATTAAGACCCATGCTAAGATTGATGTCCACCAATAGTGTTTCAATGATTTCGTAGTACGAGTTATCACAGAAATAAATAGTAATCCAGAAGTCATATTTCTTTATTTTTTTGATTTTATATTTAGGATAATCAATCTAGGCCAAAGCCAGAATTACAGATAACAATGTAAAATTTAAGAATAAAATAATTACACTGTGGATATTGTTATCACATTTTTTTAGTTTATTGAGGAAGTTATAAGTTTTGCAGGTAACTTTTCTAGGTACCAGTTCTGGAGTCCCTACGCGATCGCGAAATGTTTCGAGTGTTGCTTTACGTTTACCTCAACGGGCTGAATTATGGTTGTTTGATTGTGGTGAAGGAACTCAACATCAGTTTCTGCGTAGTGACTTGAAAGTTAGTCAACTGAGTCGTATTTTTATTACTCATATGCACGGAGACCATATTTTTGGTCTGATGGGTCTATTAGCTAGCTGTGGTTTAGGAGGCAATGTTAAAAGTGTTGATTTATTTGGCCCCCCTGCTTTGGCAGATTATCTGCAAGCTGGTCTTCGATATTCTCAGACTCGTTTAGCTTATCCGATTAAATTTTATCAGAGTAAACCTGGTGTGATTTATGAGGATGATGAGTATATTGTTTGTTGTGACTATTTGAAGCATCGGGTGACTGCTTTTGGTTATCGAGTTATAGAAAAGGATCGAGCAGGACATTTTAATCTAGAAAAGGCAAAGGCTCTCGGTATTCCTCCAGGCCCAGTTTATGGTCAGTTAAAACGAGGTGAATGGATTACTTTGGCTGATGGACGGAAAATTAATGGAGCTGATTTATGCGGACCAACAGAAATTGGCCGTAAGTTTGTTTATTGTACTGATACTGTTTTTTGTGATGGGGCGGTAGAACTGGCGCAGGATGCTGATTTACTTGTACACGAAGCTACTTTTTCTCATCAGGATGCAGATATGGCTTTTCAAAGATTGCATTCTACTTCGACTATGGCAGCTCAGGTTGCTTTGGCTGCTGGTGTGAAACATTTGATGATGACTCATTTTAGCCCTAGATATGCTCCTGGGAATCCGATTTTGTTGGATGATTTGTTACAGGAGGCGCGGGCTATTTTTCCTAATACCGATCTAGCTTATGATTTTCTGAGTTATGAGATTCCACGACGGAATCAGGTTTCTAAGTTACAGGTTAAGAGTTGATCGGGGAGAAATGTTAAATATTACAGTGTGGGAATTAATAATGAGAATCGAAAAAGCAAAATTCAACTACCACAAAAAAGTCAATCAGTCAATTTTAGGGAAAATGAGCAGAGAAAAATTAGTCATTGATAGTAGAGGAGAATAAGAGAGATATGCAGACAAAACAACCAAATAATAGGTATTTGTCGGCTCAAATAGTTAGTCTAGCAATAACTAACCCCTGGAATATACCACTGTACATAGCTTACTACAAAATTGAACAAAAGCAGTAAAAATGTTGAAAATTCGTTAGCCACTACAGATAATTTTCATCCTTTTTTGTCAGAGATTCATAACAAACTTGCAAAAGTTATAGCACTCGAACCAAAGAGTGGGGACATTTCTCAATCCAGTTTTGCTGTAGAAGATTTTTGTATAGATTCTAGGAAAGCGCGGAGCATTTCCAGAGGAAAATCCTGTTCATATCAAGTCTCATTAATTGACATTGCACAATTATGATGAAGTCCGAAAGTACCTGTGAGTTTACCCTACAGGTAATCTGGGATTTTCATGTCGCACAGCGAAACGTGACCTCAAGCAAACATATAGCAATGAGCGCTGGTATATTTACAAATTGTAGTAGTGGCAAAGCAGCTCAAAGTTTTATATTATCGGCAATTTATTCCCCCTGTTGCCTGTTCCCTGCGCACAGCGCTATACAATGTCCAGCTCACAGTTCAGTCTAGAAAAGGTGTACAAAAGATAATCTGATGGTTAAGCTATTGCTCTATCACCTCTGGAGTCAACCAAAAGGTCAGACTTCCTCGCTGCTTTAAGCAAGCATCGTACTCAGACCAATTTTTGACCTTGTACTGAGGCTTGGATTTAGACTTGGACTTGGACTTACTCATACTATCTGAATTTGTAGCATCCTGATACT
>JBFRWR010000763.1:0-5736 GCA_051439685.1 Trichodesmium sp. | reverse complement strand
GTAAATTCAGTTTTTAATCGAGAGATTAATTTTATTCCTTCTTTGTTCTTTAATTGAGATATTAAAGTTTTTTGATTAACTTTTTGACTTTGCTCTTTCTCAATCAGTTTGGGAGTAAATTCAGAGTTTAATTGATATTTTTTGAAGAACAGATTATCCTTTTTATTAGCTGTCAGTGAATTTTTATTGAGGAATTTATCCACATCTATAGTTTTTGACAAAGCTTGGTTAGATAATATTATAAAAATTACTATAAAATTACTAGAGATAAAGGCTATAAGCTTTAACATTAGAATATTTAGGGTTGATAGATTTTCTAACTTTACGCAAGTTTTAATAAACGAACAATAAATATATTTAACTTAAAATAAATGAGGATTATAGACAGCAAAGTTCGTTCAATTTCTGTTCCATAATTATTGATTCAAAAAAAAGCTAATTTATAAGTTATAAATTCATCAGATAGGAGCTACAAAATAATTTATTTGAGAAGATAAATTTAGATAGGAAAATACTATCAGAAGGTAAGCATTCAGCCGTCAGCTATTAGCTCGTCTCCTACGGAGGAACTTTCCTTCGGAATGTTAAGCTGTTATATAGAATCTGGTTATATAGTATATGTTTATAACTAGAGTTAAATATTTAATCTTCCCTCCTCCCCTACTCCCCTGCTCCTCCAACAACTCTAATAAGTATTCACCCGGATTTGATATTAGCCATTTAAACCGCCGATTTGACAAGCCGAACTTTTTAACTAGCTTATATGAACCTATCCCACTAATAATATTTTTTCTGAAAAACGCAAATATAGTTAAAGATAAAAACGAAAAATCCAGCTTTTCAGGAAAATTTTACTTAAGTAAATAAGCATTTTTGGAATAGTCGGATAGGTTGAGCAAGGCAAAAATTTGAATGATGAACAGCTTAGGCAAACGTAACAGTTTCTGAGATACATATATAAATTTCCTGCCATAAATTATATGGGTTAACAACTCAGATTTATGGTCGAAAATGCAGTAGAAGTTAAAAGAACACAGCCTTAATTTATAGCTGTTTGGGCAGCATTCCGCAGGAAATGCTTATCTCATCAGTTTAACCTATTTCAAATTATGAGGAAAGGCATTTATTTCTAAAAAGTTGATATAGCAATTCGCCCATAGATTACCAAAAATCAAAAAGTAAATAAAAAAACTGAAACTCTTACCTGTTACCTGTTACCTGTTCCCTAAAAGTAGTAAGATTTTTATCCACAAATAAAATAGGATTGCTATAGAGCGTGGCAAATATAAGTTTTTTCTGAAGCATTAGCACAAACTCTTTTATTTTGTCAATAATTGTATTGTAGAAAACCAATACTTAAAAGGTTCTCTAAAAATATTCTTTCTGAATTTAACATGAATTTTAAATCCTCTGAGAGTAGACAAAAACAAGAAGCTGGACCACGGACGATTAGACCAATTGGAGTAGCGTCACTACATAGTATTGCTTTTTCTAGAGAGACTCTCTATGCCATTGACAAAAACCGTGGTTTTCTGCTAAAAATTGACCCAAAAACAGATAACACAACAGTTGTTAATCCGTATCAGACTAATGAATTTATTGATGTTACAGGTATTTCTATTTGGAAAGATACTCTCTGGTTAACATGGGAAAATGAGATTTATTATTGTCTCAATGCCATTGGTAATCCGTCAGAGGGACGTTTAAAATGGCAACATTTTGCCACCTTACCTGATTTTGCTGATGGAGTAGCTGTTTGGGAGTCAACTGTTTATGTAACTTGTCAAAAAGTTGGTAGAATTTTCGTATTTGACAAAAATACTAAACAACAAATTACAGGATTTTACGCTCCAGGAATAGGGTTTGAAAATATTACGGTACAGGATGAAGAATTATGGCTGTGCGATCGCGAAGAACAGACAGTTTATTGTTTAGATAGAGGAACGGGTAAAGTTAAATTTAGTGTGCTGACTCCTTTTGAGTCTCCAACTGGGTTAGCATTTTATCGAAACGTAACTACAGGAGAGCGGCAACTTTATGTCGCTTATTCTGGGGATGAACTTTACATCAGGGACGATCCCAACTCAGCGGAACAGTATGAATTAAGTAAGCGTGATCTTACCTTTATACATCCTCTTTATTTTAATTATAATGAACAGGAAAAATATGCCGTTTCTAATGGTTTTTTAATTGAGATGTCTTATGTTGAAGAATTGGAACCATTAGATGAAGTATTTTTAGAAGATTTAGAATGGCGTATTGCTTTACCATCAGAAACCCATAGACAAAAAGTTAGGGAAATTTCCCCCATAGGAATGCCTTTTACTGAAGAAATTCAAAATGGTCAAAAAGTTGCTGTTTTTCGATTTAAACCATTACGTCAAAGTGAAAGACGTATCTTTGGTTGGAAAGCTGTATTAGAAGTTAGGGCAATTAAGTATCAAATTCAACCTTTTAATGTAGAAAATATTCCCGAATTGCCAGTAGATTTTCAAGAAAAATATCTAGTAGATAATGATAATTTGGCAATGGATAAAGAGATAGTAATAAAGGCAGCAAAACAAGCTGTTGGGAGGGAAACAAATTTACTCCGCCAACTTCTTAATATTCGTAATTATGTCTACGATCAACTTGCTTATGGAGTAACAGCGAAAATTGATACGCCAGATATTGTATTGGAAAGAGGTATTGGTTCCTGTGGAGAATATGTAGGATTATTGTTAGCTTTAGCACGATTAAATGGTATTGCTTGTCGAACAGTAGGACGTTATAAATGTCCGGCTTTTGCTGATAGAAAAGGTGTGCCTTTAGAGCCTGAATTTAATCATGTATGGTTGGAATTTTATCTCCCTGGTTTTGGTTGGGTACCAATGGAATCAAATCCTGATGATTTACAAGAGGGAGGACCTTATCCCTTAAGGTTTTTTATGGGTTTAGCTTGGTATCATGTAGAAATTGGTAAAGGAATTAAGTTTGAAGTTCTCAAAAATAAAGGACTTCCTGTAAATAAAGAAGAAATTTCTATTGGTAATTTAGCTATTAATCATGTCAGGTTCAAAATTTTAGAAGAATTACCTGCACTATAGTTAGGGATTGAATTTATCAGGAAAGATAAAAATGAGATAGAGAGTAGGGGTAATTAATGTTTGCGGAGCATTCCGTAGGAAATTACCCGTACAGGAGTAGGGAATAGGGAGGAAGAAATCAACACAAATATTTCTCACTTCCAAATCTAGGAATATATTTACCTCATATCTATCGACCTACTGTATTTCAATTCTTGAAAATCTTACCAATTTTGGATTTTAGTAATTATTCGTTCTCTTAATACTTATTTGACAAACAGTCTCTTAGCTAATAATTAATAATTACCTCTTATTATCAAGAAGGTAAGCATTCAGCATTCAGCTTTCAGCTTTCAGCTATAAGTTATTAACTCATTATCTTGGAAGAAGAAATTTGTCTTCAAGGAGAAGTAAAAGTTACTAATAAAGTATAGTCCTTTAACCTGAGAAGGAATTTTCATTATTTGCTGTTAACACAATTCTTTAGTAGGAGGCTTGCTGACTGCTAATAGCTGAATGCTTACTAAAGAAGAGGATTAGCTCAAAGGAGTTTTTTTCTTTTTTCTCCATGAATGAAGATGTTTTATACCTTAATTTTTCGGTAATTGTATACAACTTCAGAGAAGATTAGTATTATAGGAATATTATTTGAGTTGTTAAATATTCTAGACCTTTAGGAAAAAGGGAACAGGGAAAAGGCAACAAATAAGAAAGAAAAAACTCATATACATAAATCTCATAACCGCTATTTTCTAGAATTTTAGAGAATAGTAAAATTTTCACATTTGATTCCGTGATTGCTATAGTTGTTCTTCAGCAATTTTTCTTGCTAAAATTAAACAAACTAGAATATTTAGGAGGAGTTGTGGAACTTACAGCAATAAACATTATGGCTATAATAGCATCAGGATTAATGTTAATTGTTACGGTAGGGATTATATATTTAACAACTGTTGAATGGCGGGATCGCCGACGTCAACAGAGAGATAAAATTGGTCGTTAAAGATAATTTTTTCTGTTATTATATACAGCAAATTCTAAGTATATAAAGCACAAATATTAAGAGTAAAAATTTTGTGTTTGGTCATTTTGACCACTACAGGTCTACCTTATTTAGGTAAAATTTGCTGTAACTAATCCCCTAATATTTAATCTAGGCGATAATCTGATTATCGCCTTTTTCATATTTGTAGTTAATCCTAATTTAATCCAACAATTCCACAGTAGAAGAGAGGATATTCATTAATTGATAATTGATAATGGATAATTGATAATTACCTCTGGTTAAAACCGTTCTTGATTGAATATCGGGAAATATCATTTCTTCTCTTGGTCGATTGGATATGGCGAGGAGACCTCGCCATCCCATCCTAACGGACTGCTCCGCAAACGACCGCTTTTTTCCCCTATCCAAGGGGAGGCTTTAAACCAGAGTTATTTAATTACTAATAATTAATAATTAATAATTGGGTAAATCATTTTCTTTAATCGAAAAATAGTAGCACAGTCATCTTACCTATCAGAATTTTACCTCACTTAGACGAAATATGCTGTAAGTTTACTAATGCCAATTTAATCTACAAATTCCACAGTAGAAGAGAGGATGGTAAATCATTTTATTTAATCCAAAAATAGGGGAGTAGTAAAAAATTAATAATCCAATAATCCCGATATTTAGCAAGTCTTTATTGACATACTCCCGACGCTCCCCTACGGGAGAGCGCGGGATTCTTCAGCCAGAGAAAAACTGACCGCAGTTTTAACAGAAGTGATGTCCTCCTCCTGTGTTGACAACAATCCTATTTTTTGTATTAGGAGTGCTGAGTTATAGTCTCTGTCTAATTCCTGTCCACATTTAGCACAGGAATGCCAGCGTTCTGATAAACTTTTAGAGACTTTATTCAGACATTTCCAACAATTTTGGGATGTACCTTTTGGGTCTACTTTGATAATTTTTTTGCCTAGTTTCCAGGCTACATACTCCAAAACCTGAACAAACTGCCCAAAAGCTGCATCTTGCAAAGATTTATTTAATCCTGACTTAGCTGATTGACCATTGGGCAAAAACTGACCATTATCACCCAATTTAGCTTTGCAACGTCTGATTAAATTTGCTATTTGCAGGTCTTCTAAAAATATCACCTGACAGTCACTAAATAAATGATAAGCCAGTTTGAATTGCCAATCCAAACGTTGTCTAGCTATTAATTGATGCAGTCTAGATATTTTACCTTTGAGAATTTTCCAACTCTTTGAATGTTTGTGTTTTTTAGCTAATCTCGCCTGAAGTTTAGACAAGCGATGCTCAGAACACCTGAAAAACTTCGGGACTTCTATAAATTCACCATCACTGGTAACAGCATAGTACAATAATCCTAAATCAATACCTTTTGAGTTATCTTCGGTGGGTTGAATTTCTGCATACCTCAAAGGTACAGTTTTATCTTCTATCGTTAAGCTGATATACCATCCATCTGCCGCCCGTATTACTGTACCTGTTTTAACCTTGAATCCTATTGGTATTGAACGATTGTAGACAAAGGGGACTAAACCAATCTTTGGTAGATTTATACAAAAACGACCGTTGGCATTTTTGACTATATTGGCATTTGATAGCTGAGGATAACTGAAAGAATTATAATAATGCCGACCTTTAAATTTAGGTCTACCA
>JBFRWR010000762.1:0-12577 GCA_051439685.1 Trichodesmium sp. | reverse complement strand
AAAATTTGCCATTTTCAATGTAACCAAAATCTCCTGTTCCTGAGTTGAGCAACCACAATTTTCCCCTATACCATCGTGGTGAATGTGGCATTGATAACCCATCAGTAATAATTTCATTAGTATTAATGTTAATAACAACACCTCCATCACGCCTCATACTTTGCCAACCCAAGGCAACATCAGAACGACTAACCGCAGTGACATAGCGCGGTTGCCCTTCTACCGTAGCGAGGCCATTGAGATAACATCGGTCTTCGGGGGCGAGTTTAGAAATAAAGGGCGGTTTCCAAAGAGGTGTAAAGCTGTGTTTAGGGTGAAGAGTTGCCAGACAACTATATTGAGTATTGATAAAAATAATGTTGCCCTTGTCATCTTCTACTAAATCCTGAATATTTAACTCTCCAGTAGTGTATGCCAAACGGGGAACATAAAGCCTATCATATTCGTCTTTTAAGAATTTATCGTTTTCGAGTACATTTTCAAACCGCCAAATTTGGTATTGGGTAGAGAGATATAGGCGATCGCTCTTTGCATAAAGTTTTCTGGGGTAATCAAACTCCCAAAAAGGAGTAAACATTTGGCCGTCAGATTTGACTCCAATGAAGCAGAGGCAATTTGTCCTAGAGGTAAATGCTAAACTTACTTGATATTTGTTTAACCATTCTAGGAAGTGGAGAGAGTAAGTAACTTTTAGGGTTTTGGTGATGGGAGGTAATTTTTTCATCTATAGAAATCCTATTTCAGTTGTAACATTGTAAATAGGTCAGGACTTACACATTAGGATTTGAGATTGCTTCCCTGTCGGTAACAATGACAAAAATACCTTGTACTGCGTAAGTCCTAATGCTGTCATTATTTGTTTGAGCTAAAAGTTTATCTTTTACTTTGCGATACTTAACTACAAAAGGGTTCATATTATGAAAGCAACTAAATTAAAATTTTATACCATAACAACTCTGACTATAATTTTAGGCAAATTAACTACAATACTCCCCGCCTACTCCCAACCCATCACCCCTGCTAATGACGGCACAGGAACAACAGTAAATCAAAACGGCAATCAATTGAACATCCAAGGTGGCACTCGCAATGGAGCTAACCTATTCCACAGTTTCGACCAATTTAATGTCAACACTAACCAAACCGCTAATTTCCTAACCACTTCAGACACCCAGAATATTCTTGGCAGAGTCACAGGAGGCAATGCTTCAATTATCAACGGTCTGATCCAAGTTATCGGCGGTAACTCCAACCTCTTTCTAATGAACCCCGCAGGCATAATGTTCGGTCGAAACGCTAGCCTGAATATACCCGCCTCATTCAGCGTCACCACAGCCACTGGTATTGGCTTTAACAACAATAATTTCTGGTTTAAAGCTATGGGAACAAACGACTATTCAACATTAGTCGGAACCCCAAGTGGGTATAGTTTTAACCAATCAAACTCAGGTGCTATAGTTAATCAAGGAAATCTCAGTTTAAACCCTGGAGAAAATCTGACTTTGTTAGGTGGAACAGTCATCAACACAGGGCAACTCTCCTCTCCAGGAGGTAACATCACCATCGCAGCAGTAGAAGGCAGTAATACCCTGAGAATATCTCAACCAGGACAGTTATTAAGTTTGGAAATAAACTCAAAAAAAGCCAATAAGGAAGATATTTCTCAGATACATCCTCTATTGTTACCAAACTTATTAACTGGTGGAGACAACAAACACGCTACATCCATAAAAGTTAATGCTGATGGTAATCTGGTTTTAACAGATAATGTAACAATTGCCAATACTTCAGGAGACACTATTGTTTCAGGAAATATAGATGTATCAACCTCTGAAAATATTGGAGGGCAAGTTAATGTATTTGGCGATCGCGTAGCTCTGATTAATGCCAATATTAACGCCGATGGTGTAAATGGTGGCGGAACAGTATTAATTGGAGGCGACTTTCAAGGAAATAGTATAGTTCCCAATTCTCAGGAAACTTTTGTTAATCAAAACTCATTTATTTCCGCTGATGCTATTACAAATGGTGATGGAGGTAAAGTCATTGTTTGGTCAGATGGAATTACTAATTTTGATGGAAATATTAGCGCCACAGGAGGAGAAAATTATGGTGATGGAGGGTTTGTTGAAGTATCAGGAAAACAACAATTAAATTTTCATGGTCAGGTTAATGTTAGTGCTGAATTTGGCAATACAGGAACAATATTATTAGACCCAGAAAATATTATTTTAGGAGGCGCAGAAAGTAATACTTCCCTAGAAAACTTGGAGGGTAATATTGTTCTCGAAGCCGATAACGACATAACAATTAATGAAAATATAGAAGCCGACTCCTCTGTACAATTACAAGCAGGACGCAGCATTAATATCAATGCTGATATTAACACATCAAGTGGAAATGGAGATATCAACTTATTTGGTAATAATCAGTTGATAAATTCTCCTAACCGGAGTGATGGAGCAGCATCAATAAATCAATCAAATGGAACAACATTAAATGCTGGAAGTGGTAATATTAATATTCAGTTAGGAAATGCAGGAGAAGTCGGCGATATAAATCTGGCAAACTTAACCACAACAGGGCAGGTATTAGTCAATGCAAATGGAGGAAATATTGGTAGAGTTTCTGATAATTCATTGATAACTGCAGGTAGTGGTTTATTTCTAACTTTTGATAGTGGAGAGATAGGTGCAAGTGATAGGCCATTGCGGTTAGATGTGGCTTCTGTAGAGGGAGTTGCTGGGAATGGTGGAGCATTTTTTGAGTCGTTGGAAAGTGTGAATATTGGTGGAGTGAGTGAAGAGGTAAATGGCATTTCTACTATTGCTGGAGGAGATATTGTTCTGAGCATCGAAGGAGATGTGGTAGCAACTGAAGATATTTTTACTGATGTTTCTGGTAGTGAGCTAGGAGGAGATATCAATATTAGAGCGAACAACCTTTCTGTTATTAATGGCGCTCAAATATCTGCGAGTACCTTTGGCAATGGCGATGCAGGGAATGTTGATATTACAGTATCCTCGACTGTAATCTTTGATGGAGTATCTGCAGATGGCTTATTCCCTAGTGGAGCAGTTAGCATAGTGGGAGAAGAAGCAGCAGGAAATGGAGGAGATTTAACAATTACTACAAATTCTCTCCAAGTTATCAATGGCGCTCAAATATTTTCCACTACTCGTGGCGAAGGAAGTGCAGGTGATATCTATATTGAAACTGACTCTCAACTAATAATTGGTGAAAACAGTGAAATCTCAGCCTTTACAGAAAGTACAGCAGATGGAGGCAATATTATCATCAGTTATCCAGAAACCATTAACTTCCAAGGTGACGGAGAAATTACAGTTGGTAGCACTGGAGGAGGGCAACCAGGCAATATCATAACAGAAATTAATCCTACCCCCGATGATCCCGAACAGCCAATTCCTCCAGATGAAAGTCCATCACCTGTTCCCAGTCCTGATGACAGTTCACCTCCGCCCCCCGATGATCCGGAGCCAACTCCTCCAGACGACAGTCCATCACCTGTTCCCGATCAAACTCCACCTACGCTCCCCGATGATCCCGAACAGCCAATTCCTCCAGACGACAGTCCATCACCTGTTCCCGATCAAACTCCACCTCCGCTCCCCAATGCTCCCGAACAGCCAATTCCTCCAGATAACACTCCATCACCTGTTCCTGGTGACAGTTCACCTACCCCTCCCAATGATAATAACCAGAGAAATTCTGGAGAAACAAATACTCCATCAACTCCTAGCAGTTCTGATGTAATTTCAATTGCTACTCCCAGCAATAATAATCAAACTACTAATACCCAAACTGCTAAAGAGAAAATCGAAGAATTAAAATTAAGCAACATTACATCTAGTTCACAAATAAATAATGATAGCAATTTCATAACACTAGGTACAACAGAGGAAACATTAAACTTTTTTGAAGGAAGCCGTACCAACGAATATTCCAATTACTTTGGCAGAGATTTTAACGAAGAATTAATTAATACTACAAATATTCGAGAAGTATTAGGTAGTATAGCAAATAAAACAGGAACAGAATCTGCAATTATTTATGTTCAGGCTTACGCAGAACAATTACAACTAATATTATACATCAAAAACAGTGAGCCAATTGTTAAAATAATTTCAGATGTCCAGCGAAAAAACCTGATAAATGCTGTACTAAGGTTACGCGCAGAAATTACAAATCCCGCCCGCCGTCATACTGATAGCTATCTCCCAGCAGCACAAAAATTATATAATTGGATGATAGCACCCATATCCGCAGAATTAGAAACCGCCAAGATCAACACTTTACTATTCAGTATGGATCAAGGTTTACGCAGTTTACCTATAGCAGCATTACACGACGGGGAACAATTTCTGATCGAAAAATATAGTCTCAGTTTAATTCCCAGTATCAGTTTGACGGACATTCAGTACCGCCCCATTCAAGGTAGCAGAGTATTAGCAATGGGAGCAAGTAAATTCATAACTCAAAGTTCTTTACCAGCAGTACCCGTAGAGTTAGAAACTATTTCCCAAAAATTGTGGCAAGGTAGTAAATTCCTGAATCAAGAATTTACCCGCAATAATTTGTTCACTGCACGAAAAAAATATCCTTATCCTATTATTCACCTAGCTACTCATGCAGAATTTCGACCCGGTTTAGCTAGTAATTCATATATTCAACTGTGGGGATCAGAACAAATAAAATTAGACCAAATTAGGGAGTTAGGTTGGAATGAACCCCAAGTAGAATTGTTAGTATTGTCAGCTTGTAAGACTGCCTTCGGAGACAAAAATGCTGAATTAGGATTTGCAGGTTTAGCATTAGCAGCAGGAGTGAAGTCAGCATTAGCTAGTATTTGGTATGTGAGTGATGAGGGTACATTAGGGTTGATGACAGAATTTTATAGTTACTTGAATAATGTTAAGATTAAGGCAGAAGCGTTAAGACTGGCGCAGTTAAGAATGTTACGAGGGGAGGTAGTCATGGAAGATGGGGAGTTAAGGGGAAGTGAAGCGTATGGTGCGGTAGCATTACCATCAGTTTTAAGAAATCTTGGCAGTCAAGATTTTTCCCACCCCTATTATTGGGCTGGGTTTACTATGATTGGTAGTCCTTGGTAATTGGAGAGCAAACGACAATCTAGAAACAATTTGGTATCTTTATGAAGAAAAGGTATTATAATTACAACACTTTTCAATTTATGAACCACATTGCTATTAAGCAAAACCTTGTAGGGACGTTGCATACAACGTCCCTACTATTCCCTATTCCCTAGCGCGTAGTGCTATATTACTTAGGAACCAGCAAATTTGATATGAAAAAAAAAGAGTCAAAACTCCCACAGTAATTCAGATGGAAGCCGTAGAATGCGGTGCTGCTGCTCTTAGTATCATCCTCTCTTACTACGGTCGCATTGTACCTCTTGCTAAACTTCGACAAGAATGCGGAGTTTCCCGTGATGGTAGTAAAGCATCTAAAATAGTTCGTGCTGCCAGAAATTATGGTATGGAAGCAAGTGGTTTTAAAGCAGAAACCCTAGACCAACTTGCTGATGTATCTCCCCCTTACATAGTATTCTGGGAATTTAATCATTTCTTGGTCGTAGAAGGTTTTCACAAAAATCAAGTTTTCCTCAACGACCCCGCTACTGGTCCTCGTAAAGTTTCCTGGGATGAGTTTGACGAAGGGTTTACAGGAGTTATCCTCACTATCAAACCCGGAGCAGAATTTAAAAAAGGCGGTCGGAAACCAGGAGTGATGCCATTACTTTATCAACGACTGCGACCATCTTTAGGAGCAATAATTTACTGTATCATAGCAGGTTTTCTTTTAGTAATTCCAGGTTTAGCAGTACCCGTCTTTAGCCAAATATTTGTTGATAATATTTTGGTAGAAAACCGCACAGAATGGTTGCGCCCTCTAATACTGGGTATGATAATTACCATAATATTGCAAAGTTTGCTGACATTACTACGACTCCGCTACCTGAGAAAATTAATGATTAAATTATCTGTAGGGATGTCGAGTCAGTTTATGTGGCATATTTTGAGATTACCAGTAGAATTTTATGCTCAAAGATATGCTGGAGAAATTAGCGATCGCGTGAGTATTAATAATGAAGTTGCCGAGGTACTTTCGGGAAAGTTGGCAACTACAGTTATTGATACAATGACAATCCTATTTTATGGGTTGGTAATGTTTACCTACGATCGCTTATTAACTGTAATTGGGATTTGCTTTGCTACAGTGAATGTATTAGCTTTACAGTGGGTATCTCGGCAACGGGTAGATGCTAATATGCGCTTAATGCAAGACCAAGGTAAACTTGCTGGGGCGAGTATTGGGGGGTTGCAGAGTATTGAAACTCTAAAAGCATCAGCACTGGAGTCAGACTTTTTTTCCCGATGGTCTGGATATTATGCAAAAACCATGAATAGTCAGCAAGAGTTGGAAGTCACAAACCAAGTCTTAGAAATTTTGCCAACATTTCTATCATCTCTCACCTCTGTTTTGATATTAATAGTAGGTGGTTTGCGAGTTATGGAAGGGGAGCTTAGTATTGGAATGTTGGTAGCATTTCAGAGTTTAATGTTAAGTTTTCAGGAACCTGTAAATACTTTGGTTGGTTTTGGTAGCACTCTCCAGGAATTAGAGGGAGATTTGAATCGTCTTGATGATGTTTTGAGTAATGAAATTCAGGAAACAGGAGGGAAGAGGGAAGAAGTAGAAAGAGAAAATCAGGCAGATGTTGATGATATTTCAGAACCGACAAAACTCAAAGGTTTTGTAGAATTGCGAAATATTACGTTTGGGTATTCGCGGGTAGATCCACCTTTAATTGTAGATTTGAATTTGTCATTGGAACCAGGAAAACGAGTAGCGTTAGTCGGTGGTAGCGGTTCAGGAAAATCAACTATCGCTAAATTAATCTGTGGTTTATATCAACCTTGGGAGGGAGAAATTTTGTTTGATGGTGTTCTCAGACAAGATATTTCACCTTTAGTCTTAACAGAGAGTATATCAATGGTGGAACAAGAAATCTTTTTATTTGGTGGTACTGTCCGAGACAATTTGACTTTGTGGAATACAACAATACCAACAACTCAACTTATTCAAGCTTGTCAGGATGCAGCTATCCATGAAACAGTTATGGCAATTCCTGGTGGATATGATGGCGAGTTATTGGAGGGAGGAGCAAATTTAAGTGGAGGTCAAAAACAAAGGTTAGAAATTGCCCGCGCTTTGGTCAATAATCCCACAATATTAGTGATGGATGAAGCAACGAGCGCCTTGGATGCAGAAACAGAGAAAATCATTGTTGATAATTTACAGAGTCGGGGGTGTAGTTGTATTATTGTGGCGCATCGGTTAAGTACAATTCGTGATTGTGATGAGATTATTGTCCTGGAGAATGGCGAAGTAGTACAGCGGGGGATCAATGAGGAAATGTTGCAGGAGGAAGGAGTATATCGGTGGTTAATTAGTTCGGAGAGTTGAGATATTGATAAATGTTTACTACAAAGTAGACTGACACAACTTAAATGGTACAAATTTGTAGGGGCGGGTTCCACATTAAATTCACGAGTTTAACCATTAGATCAAATAAACCCGCCCCAAAATAAATACGCATACTCATTAGCTGATATCAAATCCGCATTTCATCGATACAATTCAATGCTGTAGGGGTTTGGAGACCAAACCCCTACAAACGATAAGTTTTGATCATGACTGACGAAGCGGTATATTACTTAGAAGCCAACGGATTTGATATGAAACGGTCTAGTAGTGGACTGGCAGATCTAAAACTCTATATTAGGGCGGGTTTACTTAATCTTAGGATAAGCATGAAAATTTCCATTAAAACCCGCCCCTACTATATTTAGAACTATTAAATAGAGAACAGTTAAAAATTTAACTTAATCTGTCAAACTTTCTACTGGCAAAGGTTCCCAAACTTCACCATACTTTTCCTTAAATTCTTGCCAAGTTTCCACCTGTCCAGGTTCATACTCTCCTGGTTTTCCCCATTGCAAAAATGCACTCAACGCCACTTCATCTTAACTACCTAAAAAACGAATTGCATTAGTAGTAAAATGTCCTCGTTTAGCTTCCCCAGTTTCAAACTTTACTTGTTTAATCAGATCCATATTCAGATGAAACTCAAAAATATCATCGTGCATATTAGCATATTTACCTTTAGGAAGTTCAGCATAAAATAACTTTTGAATTTTTCCTCTAACTTCCAATACCGCAGCACTACTTGTCACAATTAAACGTAAAGTTCCAAGTTGTTCACAAGCTTCTAAAAAATCTTTCAAATTAGCATTCATAAGATAAAAATTTATTTTAATTATTTATTTTTTGCGTTGTTAATTTTAGGTATGAAATTCCTAAATTTATAATGTGTAAATCATACCAAATCCGGTTATCAAAACTGCCTTTTTCAAATCCCTCTATAATAATACCATTTCTAAAAAACTTTTCTATATTTACTGAAGCAGGGGAATAGGGAAGTAGGTAGGGACGTTGCATGCAACGTCCGTACGGGAGAAGTAAACATAATAATAATTAATGTTAAATTACCTCAAATCAGCAATAAAATGATTGACTCTGTATTAATTACTGAATAGCTGAAGTTTTACCTAAGTATAGCATTAATGCGTGGGAATTGGTATAATCTCCCCATCTCCCTATCTCCCCATCTCCCTATCTTCCCATCTCCCTAAAACGCCTATTTTTCATAATCTTCATAAGCAGCAACTATCCTCTGCACCAAAGGATGTCGTACCACATCTGCTTGAGATAGTTCACAAATAGCAATACCTTCAACATTCCGTAAAATCTTCATAGCAACAGATAATCCCGATCTTTGACTCAGAGGTAAATCTGTTTGAGTAATATCTCCTGTCACTACCATTTTTGAACGAAAACCTAAGCGAGTTAATACCATTTTCATCTGAGCAGGAGTGGTATTTTGAGCTTCATCAAGAATTACAAAAGAATTATTCAAAGTCCGACCTCTCATATAAGCTAAAGGTGCAACTTCAATAACTCCCTTTTCCATCAAAGTATTCACTTTTTCTGGTTCAATTAATTCATAAAGAGCATCATATAAAGGTCGCAAATAGGGGTTAATTTTTTGTTGCAAATCCCCTGGTAAAAATCCTAATTTTTCTCCTGCTTCAACAGCGGGTCTAGTTAAAATTAAACGTTCATATTCGTTGTCTAAAAGCGCTTTAACTGCTATAATAGCCCCTAAAAAAGTTTTACCTGTTCCCGCCGGGCCTACACAAAATGTCATATCCTTAGTACGAATGGCCTGCACATATTTTCTTTGGCGAAAAGTTTTAGCCCGAATTTCTAGTCCACGGCGGGTTTTGGCTAGAACATCTTGCTGAAGTTGTTCGAGGTCATCTTGACGGTTTGTCTCAATAGCATGGCGAGCAGTAAGAATTTCTACCCCAGTGATAGTTTTGCCATGCTTCCAGAGGCTTTCTAGAGAATATAAAATTTTCTGGCATCGCTCGACTTGAGTTGCAGTGCCAGTTATGAGTAATTCTTGTCCCCGTAGTACAATATTTGCCCCTGTGTGCTTTGCCAATAGTTTGATATTTTCTTCCTGATAGCCAGAAAGGGCGATCGCGCTATCCATACTAGGCAATTCTATTTTTAATGCCTCTGTCATTTCAGTTATCAGTTATCAGTTATCAGTTATCAGTACCTAGCAGCTTTTGCCAGAGGCTTGAAATACTGAATTGAAACTTTTATTATTCCCTTGTATAGCGACAGCTCGTGGTGCAGCCAAGGGGAGGCTTGAGACCTGATTTTTTAGTCATGCCAAGATATATGTCTCTCTAATCCTCATTCTAGAATTTTTGGAATCAGCTATTCATAGATAATTGATAATTTATCTTTAAATCCCCAGAGGTTGCTTAAAAATAGATAATGGATAATTAATATATTGATAATTACAGATAGTTTTCATTATCCATTATCCATTATCCATTATTCTTATGTCATTCCATGTCCATTTCTTTTAAAAATTGGACTTGGAGTTGTACCACGATGACGAGATAGTCTGTGTCTATTTTCAGGGACGCGACTACTTGGTATAGTCCTTCTATTGTATACTCCCTCTTCTCGATTACTTGGATAATCAGAATGATAAGAGCGTTGTATATCTGGCTGGTCTTCGTATATTTCCAAATGTACAGATTGACCTGCTACTTGAGCTACTGCTGCTAACACAGTACGAATTGCTTGGATATTACGTCCTCCACGACCATATACTCGTCCTTTTTCGGGTTCATCAAAAGCCAGACGAATCCAAGCTTTTGCTTGCCGGGGATTCACTTCACAGTCCACTCGTAAAGACTGTGGTGACTCTAGAAATGGCTCAATTAAAGACCTAACTATTTCAGTATAATCAGGATTCGCTGACTGGGGGTTGTTCCTCAGACTCGCTAATTGTTGCTGTTGCAGTTGACTCACTGTCACTGGTTTCGTTGGTTTCGGTATTGGCAGTTGCTTGGCTCTGTTCAGTATTGGTAATGGCTTCGGTCGATTCTGCATGGGAAACTGATACATTTGCTTGGGTGTTAACTCCGATTCTGGATGATTCGAGGACATTGGCTTTTCTCAATATGTCACGCACTGTATCTGTTGGTTGAGCACCTTGTTCAAGGCGTCTTGTAATTGCTGGTACATCTAATCTTGTTTCATCTGTTCTGGGATTATAAAAGCCGAGTTCTTCTAATGGACGGCCATCACGACGGGAATCACTATTCATTGCTACTATCCGGTAGCTAGTCTCCCGTTTTTTTCCATATCGCTTTAATCGCAGTTTGATCATTTCGAGTAATTATACTCCTGTTTAGAATTATAAGCTATTGTTTCATCTTGATACTCCCCACGATGAAGTGCGGGGATTCTTAAGGAATCCAAAAATGGACTCTTAAAGGCATTATCAAACTGCCTATATTAACTCCTTTAAGAGAAAATCTTAAAGTTGTTGATATTTAAGAATATTACCTGCACCATTAACGTCGGCATTTACTCATAAACCGTTTTGGGTTCGATATAAACCCCGTTCAATTTGCTTTCCTGTTTCGCTGCGCGACATAAAACGCGAGGCGTGTCCCAAGGACTTAGGTTTCCAGCTATCGGGTTTTTCACCTTTTGGCAAGAGGTTATCATCTAAAAAGCTCGCCTGTGAAGTATAAGACTCTTCTGTTTCCACAAATTCTATTCCATGTGCTCTGCATAACTGGTTGATGCCTTCTTTGAGTTTCGCAGTGGGGATTTGTACAAACTTTTGGTTGTTTTTTGCTCCAATAATATTTATAGCATCTTTTTGCCCCTTATTCCATCCAAAAATAATCCTGCAAATTCTATATTTTAGACAATGATTAACTACTAAATTTTACTGCTTCATTCACTGTATCTCTCATTGGGCAATTGCGTTTTTCTGTGATGTTAGCTAACTTTTTTGACCAAAATCATTGAGGCTTGTTCTCATTAATTTTTGCCATCTATTTCTTGTACCATTGGTTAACTGATTTTAAATGTCTGTCACTTATAATAAAACTTGTTCTTCTATTACTCAGACAAGTTAACCAATTGTCAACATCACGATCAATCTATAAAATCAAGGACTTTATCTTTGTCGATAGCCTGGTGTGGCTCTATTTATATTTTATAGACCTACTCAACATCAAAACAATTATTACGAGGTCTAATCCTGATTTCTCTAATTTTTTTAAAGTCAATATTTTGGGGAAAATTCAACAAAAAATCATCAACTTTAAAGGCAGATTGAACTTTTTTGCCCATAGGTACTCTGACCTGATTTTTTTTTCAAAATTATAGCTTGTTTGGGATAAGTTATAACTGCTAATCTTCCCTTTTTTTAGTATCTCGGAAGCTGATGTTTGTTTGACAATTCTCCTGCTAAATACTGGTAAGAAAGATATTTGTAGGACTGAAAAGATTCTGCCACTGTTCTGAGAATTTGTTGTGCGGCTTGAGAATGAAGAAATTTATAATGAAAATTTCACTTTAACTGCTTCTCTAAATCATATTTATCTGTTATGTAACCGAATTTAAAGTACCATTGACGTGCCAAATAAATCCCACAATTTATAAGTTGATTTGCTCTAGTACACATATAGTTCATAAAAATATAGTCAAATATGACTAATCCTTATTTTGCAGGTGTTACTCTGACTGGGTGTTAGCGTAGCTCCTCCGCAGGAGGCACTACAACACCACGCCAGTTGCTTCAAGTCGGGAGACCCGCCCAACGCACTGGCTCCTCTATCCCATAGCTAAAAGCATTTGGGACTGCTTTTCCTTTTCCTCTTTGCATGATTATCTCCCTGATTCAATTTCTGCTTGGTCATAATACAGAGGCTTGGACATAGGTTAGAGATGTATCTAGAGGTAGCGTGTCAGTCCAGGAATTTCACCCTATTGAACTCAGATCGTTGACTCTTGAGGCTATTTAATTTTCTATGATCACAGACATTGTTATATTATGTCAATAGTCGCCCAAATTCCTGGAGAC
>JBFRWR010000761.1:0-22113 GCA_051439685.1 Trichodesmium sp. | reverse complement strand
CTAGACTTATTCTAGATAAACAGGTTAAACTACAGCCGAATATAAAATTACTTATGTTCTTAGTGGTATAACCAAACAGAATAATTGACCATAATATTTTAGATGTAGAGGAGTGAAACGGTATGGTGACACTAACTGAGGGAGATGATCGCTTCGATCAGGAGGCTTCTGGAAATATAGCACCTGATACAATTAATGGTATTGGTGGAGATGATACAATATTCACTTCTACCCTAGGAGGTAGTCTAGCTCGAGGTGGAGATGGAAACGATGTTTTGGTATCTAGGGGTCCATCTGGTATTAATAATTCTGGTCAGCCTGATACTCTTGAAGGTGGCGCTGGAAACGACTCACTGGAATTCCAAGCTGCAGCAGGTTTTGGATTTGGAGATACAGGCAATGACACCTTAGTAGCTGTTTCCCGAACTAGCCTTTATGGGGGTCTTGGAGATGACTTCATGCGAGGTTTGATTGGAGATAACTGGTACTCTGCCAATGCAGGTAATGATATCTTACTTATAGGTACAAGAGATAGCCTCTATGGTGGTAGAGATAACGATACTATCAGTGTATTTACTCCAGAAGTAGTAGAGGCTCTAGACTTCGATACCTTACCCACATTTACAGGTGATACAGGTCAAGGCCAAAACTTTATATCTGCAAACCGACAAGATGATTTAGTTGTTGCTTTTGGCGATCGCGATACCATCTATGGTGGTAAAGATAACGATACATTATATTCTTTAGGAAGCCAAGTCCGCTTAAGTGGAGATGCTGGTGATGATACAATCATTAGCTTGAATCAGGAAACCACAGGTACGCCTGTTGATAGTGAGGCCATGGTCTTAGAACCTGTGGACCGTTCTACTCTACTAGGGGGTGAAGGTAATGACTTTATTCAAGGTGCAGTAGGACCATTCGGTGATGGTAGAAATTCTTTAGATGGTGGAGCTGGCGACGATACTCTTCGTGGTCAAGCTGCAACGGATACCTTGGTTGGTGGTGAAGGTAATGACTTTATTACTACAGGTCTACTTCCAGAAAACCTGGATAAATTTAGTCCTAATGGTATAGCAGTTACTACTCCTGGTTTTTCTGGCGGGAACAGACTAGATGGAGGACTAGGTAACGATACTATTACTGCAGGCTTTTTCTCAGATACCATGATTGGTGGTGCGGGTAATGATAGCCTGAGCGGTATATTCAACCGTGTTGATGGGGGTATTGGCAACGATACTATTGATGCTACAGGTGTTACTGGAGTTACCGGTAGTCCTACTGTTCAAGTTACTCTAATTGGTGGTGCGGGTAATGATAACTTAATTGGTAGTAGTAGTTCTGGTGTAATTAATTTCTTTGACGGTGGTACAGGAAACGACTTTATCCAGTTTGGTGGAACTGCCGATCAGTTAATAGGCAATACACAAGGTAACGATACTATCACAGCAGGTCTAGTTGAAGGAGGTACAGCTCCATTCTTCATAGAAGATACTCAAGGTAATAACTCCTTGGTTGGTGCAGATCAAACCGATCAAACAAATGAAAGTGGAGATACCTTAGTTGCTGGTGCAGGAAATGACTTCCTTGCTGGTGGTACTCCACAAGAAGATGGCAACCCAGGAGATATAGGCAACGATAGTCTTGTTGGTGGTGCAGGGGATGACGTGATATTTGGTCGTGGCGGTACTGATACTATTTTAGGTGGTGATGGCGACGACTATATTGCAGCAGGTCTAGGTAGTACAGGTGATTTGTTAATTGGTAGTGAAGGTAATGATAGCTTTGCCTACTTTGCTGTATCTGAGGAAACCAATAATAGTATTATCCGAGACTTTGATGCTACCGATGACCGAATACTATTAGATTTGGACGGCTTTAATTTGGCCAACTCAAGTGAAAACTCAGTAATCTCCAGTAATGATTTTGTTTTGCTAGATCCAGGCCAGAATTATAAAAATAGTGATGCTCGGGATACTACTCCTGTCATTATCTACGAACCTTCTCCTTTAGATATAAATGGAGAAGAAATAGATTCTGGTATATTAAAGTACGATCCTAATGGAACTGAAGCAAATGACGATAGTAACCCAATTCTGACTATTGCTCGTCTCAACGGTAATCCAAATCTACTTCAGAGCGACATTTTCATCATCTAATCCTATCCTATGATAAGTAGGGACGTTCTATAGGACGTCCCTAAAACAATTGTTGTTTTTAAAATCGCGATAATTAAAGCTTGCTGAACAAGTATTTTGCTGGAGAGTAGGAGTCAGGAGTTAGGGGAGTTATAGAGGAAGTAGTCGGAAGAATAGTCGCTTAATTTTTCTGTCCTAGTGAATCTTTAATTCTAACTTTTTGAACCTTTTGGAGTTAAAAGCTTGCACTCTTTCCAGACCTAAAAAGATTAAAACCTTTACCTATAAATTCTTTGATAGCCATTTAACTTTAGATTGAGACAAAGCTTTATTGCTATGAGGTAGTTTCAGGCGAAAAACGTCTCATTTTGAAGTTAAACTACTAGATATCTCCAAAAATCAAAAATCAAATCAATTATTGAGCATAAACTGTCAATTATTTCTCCCTACTCCCTACTCCCTACTCCCTCTTTTCTGGAGATGTCTACCATATAGCAATCCTCTAATATATTCGTGGTAAAAATCATACTAATTTTTAGGGAACAGGGAAAGCTTAACTGGGAACAGGTAAAAGTTTCATGTCTTTTATTTACTTTTTGATTACCCGCAACCTATCCAAGGATTGCTATAGATTTAATTAGCCTCCCCTAATTAGGGTTTGCTGAAAAAAGCAGAGTGTAGGGAGGGTGGGAAGTGTGGGAAGTGTGGGAAGTGTGGGAAGTGTGGGAAGTGTGGGAAGTGTGGGAAGTGTGGGAAGTGTGGGAAGTGTGGGGAGGGTGTGGAGACAGAGAACATCAGATAAATAATTGTTCCTCGATTTTTCTACCCTTGGTCTGCCTAAAATCCTGACTTTTTGGTAGTTTGACCAGGAATTGTTGCACTTTTTCAGGATGAAAAAAGACTATAACCTTTATAGATAAAGACTTTTAGATTTAATCAGCAGAGCAATAATTAAAGCTCATCGCAATTCAATTTAATAAACATTTGCTACAAATAATTAACCTATTTATCTAAAGAGTTAGAAATAAGAACTAATAACTTTGATTAAATTTCTAAAATCATAAATTATCTTTTTTGTTAAATCAACATCTCTTCTCATCTCTTTTAATCACACTGACTTATTTGTAATATTCTTTATGGGAAATTAGTATTACTAAAAGCCTTAATCATGTTTTGTTTTAACTTCTGCCTCAACTTCTTTTTTAGCTTCGACCTCAGTTTTTTTCTGTTCCTGAACTTGTTTATCTATAACCCCTATTTGACTACCAATTAAACTCAAAAACGTAGTACCAAAATGCTGAATTTCCAAGAAACTAGCATCAGTAACAGCAGGTTTATAAATTCTAAAAGTTTTCATAATTCCTAGAGTCGCAGCACTTTCTAGGGGACCAATAAAACTGATATCTCTATCCAAAAAATAAGGTTTGCTCACCCATTCTTTCATTTGTTTGTCATTTAAAAAATAACACCCAGAGTGGGGATTAAAAGTTCTTTGAAAGGCAATAACCTTTTCCATAATTTTACCCTTAAGCTGAGGTTGCTCTCGCATATTTTGAAACTCAGCAGTTATTTCTGGTTTCAAATTTCCATCAATATAAGCTTTGGGAATAGCCCCCAAAGGTGAAACTTCATAGCGATTCGGTTGGAGTAAATTACCATTTCCTGTATGATGATTAAACCATTGTAATTTCACAAAAAACCAAGGGTCATGTAGGATTAAATCATCTTCTAAATAACAATAATAATCATACTTTCCGATACATGATTTTAGTACAGCCTGACATTCAAATCCTAATAACATAGGTTCTACATTGGTGCTGTGGTGCATCAGAAAATCTGATGGTAAAGGAATTTGAGATAATAAATGAAAACCTTGAGTTGTACAAACAATAATATCAATATCATAGCCTTGGTTTTGATTAGCAGGAATAGCTTGATGTTTACCAATATCAATGATGTACTGAGATTTACCATATAATGCTTTTAATGCAGTTAAGCAGGTGGTTAAAGCTATTCTACGGGTTTGTGGATCTTTGCGTAAAGAACCATGTTTGCCACTACCTTCAGGATTAAAAAAATGAGCAATTGTAAATAATATTCGCATTGTTAATTGTGATTCAATAAATTAGTAATATAAGAATAAAAAAAATTACCAAAATTTTTCTGCAACTAAGTTATAGAAGTTGCTTAAAAATTATTTTAGTGAGAAGACTAAATAATATCATATTCAGATAATTAGGGTTTGCTGAAAAAGTCTTTTTTTTAGGAGTAGTGGAGCGGGGGAGTAGGGAAGTTGCATGCAACGTCCCTACGGGAGTTATTTCAGTTATCAGTTAGCCTCCTATCGGAGGAGCTTCCCTCACAGTGAACCTCCGACTAAAGTTGGAGGCTTTAAATACTGAGTTAAATATTTTTTCATCCCCTTAAAAGGGGAGGCTTTAGACCTCCGAATTTGGTAATAGGGAATAGGTATAAATAATTGATAATTTATGGAGAATATTGGAGATATATCATAAAATTTGTAATTGATTTTGCATCAGCACTAATATGTAATTAATTCTGCAAAATTACTTAAAAATCGTAGTTTTAATCATCAAACAATTCTGGTATACGATTTTTTAACTCTTCGTTTAAACGAGGTAATTCATCCCGCATTTGTAAATACCAATCATAACGCTGACGATAACTTTGACTAAGTAAACGATAATTTTTCACCCAATTATAAGCCTGTATTATTAAACTTTTCCTGAGACTTATATTAGTTATCAGGTTTCTTAATTTTGTCGAAAAATCCGACACAGAATAATAAATCAAACCAGTTTCACCCTCAATAATTGAATTTTGATAGACTGTTGGACTAGCTAGTACCCCTACCCCACAAGCTGCACATTCTAGAAACTTTAAATCTGATTTCATTTGATTAACTGGGTTATTATTTAGAGGCAATAAACCAAGATTGCAACTACTAAGAATTTCCAAATATTTATCATAACTACAAAAGGGATAAAAATCTTTATTAACTGTATTCAAACTTTCAAAAAATAAATGATCGTGGATAACTGTGAAACTAATTTCTTCTGGATAATCTAACAAAATTTGATTAATTACTGGCATAATTTCTTTCCAGTCTGCTTCCCTATTGACTGCTCCGAAAAATATCCTAATGCTAGGAGAATTAATATCATAATTTTTATGGTCAGATAATGGTAATATTTGAGGCAATTGATTCTCAAATACAGCAACATTAGGATTATATTGGCGTAAAAAACTTGCTAAAGAATTAGTAGAAGTTTGTACACAGTGACAGCCACAATAACTAAGATAATTATTTTCAGCATACTCAGGACGACGTAAAGGATTATCATCAATTTCAGCTATGATTAAATAACCCTTTTTCAGCAAAGATTTAAGCTTATAAAAATCACTCTTATAATATAGAATTGTCCGTTGCCAAATAAAAACCTTTTCCTCTTGAGGGAAACCTGCATTTAAGTCAGCAGTTTTAGCACTACAAATAGTTCTCACTCCAGGAATAGTAGAACTAAACTTATCAGGTTCTAAAATTCTTATAGTGCCACAAACTTTTGGTTCCATCATAATTGTTTGAATCAATAATCTTCGAGGTCGGATAGAAGAGTTAATAGCGCGTATAATATAATATTCGGCTGCCGTTTGAGTAGCAAAATCTTTTATGTCTAAATTTAAAGCATTAACCAGAGGTTGAGTAAGTTGCAAAAACTGTTCAAAATCTTCTCCTTTTTCTCCAAGAGTTTGTATTTCATATATCTGTAAACCCGCTTGAGAAAAACATGATTTAATATTATCTATGCTAAACCAATGTCGAATTATTTCTGAATTTTCCCATCTACCTTTCAGCAAATTAATAATTCTTTGCCAATGCTGTACATTTGGTATTATTGCTAAGACTTGAGCATCATTTTTTAACCAAGTTTTGTGACATTTCAAAATTGCAGAAGGGTTAGCAAACTCCATTAAATTTAAACCATAAATTAAACAGTCTACTGTTTGTGGAGAGATATTTAAAGTAGAAAGATTTTCATTTGCCAGTAAAATTTCATCTACTTTTGGAGCAGCATTTTTAGCAAAATTTGAATCGGATGTAATGCCAATATAATAACAATGAGGATTAATCTGTTTATATTGATAAGCGATTGTGTCATTGCCACAACCGAAATCTACAATAACTTTTGCATCAGCAGGTATAAATTTTAGGATTTCTTGCTGAATATAAGTATCCGAAAAATTTAATTTATCTGGAGTCATTAGGTTGACTTGAAAGTTTTTAGAACAGAAAGATAACTTAATTATTTATTCTATATACAGCGTTTTCCCTTGTTATGAAGTACAAAACTTTAGGTTTAAGGGAATACTTAACTCGGAATAGGGAATAGATTTGCTTCTGAACTTATAAAAAAATCCTCTATGTTTTTAGTAAAGGTAATTATTAAACATGATTAGATTTTTCTACTAAGAGACTGTTTATCAAACAAGTATTAAGAGAGCTTAGAGTGACTACAATCTACAAGAAGTAAGACTTCAAAAGCTGAAAATCTGGTAAATACCAGAGGTAGAAAGGTATATGTATTCTCTAGATTTTTAAGTGATAAATAGTTGTCTTGATTTCTTCAAAATATGGTCTAAAGCCTCCCTTTTTAAAGGGATAAAAAAAAGAGGCTATTCCTGATATGAAGCCTGTTGCTTTCCTAGGTCATACTGCGCAAACAGCTAGAGGTACTGATAGCGTAGCTCCTCCGCAGGACGCTAACTGATAACTGCTAACTGATAACTGAAATGACCTCTTCCCAGTTAAGTGTTCCCTGTTCCCTTTTTATATTTCCTGATACATTCAATCTCTAAGATTAATAGATATCTCCATAAAATAAACTTGGACTTTATTGAAGATAAGCAAGAGAAATAAAAGTCATAAAATTCATTTTCCTAAATTATTTTTTGTGGCTTTTTCCAAAAACATCTTTCGTAGCACCTACTATTTGCAAAAAACATCTATTTTATGGCTATACCTAATAATAATTTTTAAACATCGTTAAACAACTATTTTGCGAAAAAACTAGAATTGCCGGAATTAATTACTCAGATATAGAAAGAATATATTAACTATAGCAATCCTCTAATATATTCGTGGAAAAAATTTTACTGTTTTTTAGGTAAAACTTAACTGGGAACAGCCAACAGGTAGGAGTTTCAAGTTTTTTATTTACTTTTTAATTACCCGCAACCTATGGGCGGATTGCTATATCATTGCAAGATTAACAACTAACCCAGACTTACCCTGGGATGATAGTAACAAAATCAACCAATTTTTCGATAGTTATGGTTTTGGTAAATGTAATTATCTATGTTTAATTTAAAATCCAGAATAATCCTTTTTTTAATATTTATGACATCTTTATCTGGAAAATCAAAAAAGTGTTTGATATGTACTTAAAAAACATATAAGTTGTTTTTATTTCAGGAAGTATATTGCTTTCAATCCTGGTTCTCTAAAAAATCAGTTGAGAGTCATGCTATGATTTGAGAAGTAGGTATTTTGATTAGCATTTTAATTCAAATCAAACAGACCAGAAAAAACAAGTATATGAACAAACCATATATTTACCAAGTAGATATTTTGACTTAAATCCCACTTTAATATGAAATGTTAAATACCACTAACAAGGGAACAGGTATAAACATCAGCACGTCAAAAATTTGAAACTACATAATATATATTTATTTTTTTGAGTCTAAGGACAAACAAATGGCAAGTAATTTGCCAATAACTTAAATAGAAGACTAAATTAAAAGGGATAGTGCAAGTCAGTTGGAGAAATAAAAAAATGACAGGACTGTTTCAAATCGGTGATAAATTATTGCAAGCTCAAGACATTCCATCCTTATTACAACGTTATCATCTAATGCCTCATTTTTTGCGAGGGGTGATAATCGACCAAGCGATCGCTAACTTGACTTGCACAGAAGAGGAAAAAAAGACTGCCTTAGAAAAATTTGAGACCCAATACCAGTTAAATAACCCCGAAACTAAACAAGCATGGTTGAAAAGCCAAAATATGACCCAAGAACAACTAGAAGAAATGGCAACTAGGCCAATACTACTAGAAAAATTTAAACAACAAACTTGGAGCAATCAAGTAGAAAGATATTTCCTAACTCGTAAAAGTACCTTAGATCAAGTTGTATACTCTCTAATTCGGACAAAAAATCCCGGTCTAGCTCACGAACTATACTTTCGGATTGTAGAAGGAGAGCAAACTTTTGCTGAAGTTGCCCGTCAATATTCTGAAGGTCCAGAAGGGCGAACAGGAGGATTATTAGGTCCTGTTCCCCTAAGTCAACCCCATCCTTCTATCGGCAAAATTTTATCAGTAAGTCAACCAGGTCAAATATGGACACCACGTCCTTTAACCGAATGGACAGTAATTATTAGATTAGAAAAATTTATCCCAGCACAACTTGATGACTCAATGCGTCGCGCTCTGATGGACGAATTATTAGAAAATTGGTTAAGAGAACAAATTAGTAAAATTGGGACATTAAAGCCATTACGTTCAGAGGTATCAATTGATAGTTAATAATTAATAATGGATAATTAATAATGAAAGAGTCTTTTAAATCTCTAATTTTCTAATGTTTTGATTATCCATTCAATAATTAATAATGAAAGAGTTTTTTTAATCTCTAATTTTCTATCTAACTCTCTAACGGTTTAATTATCCATTATCAATTATCAATTATTAATTATTAATTATGGCTACTTCTTCAACAGTATCAAGAGCGCAAGTACAAGAATTTCTGGCAGATAAACCACCATTTAACAGACTTTCAGAAAATGCCCTGAAAACTCAATTAGTGGGAAAATGTCAACTGCTAGGCTACCGTACTGGCCAACCACTATTTGAAAGAGAAAAAATGCCAAACCAGATAGCAATTATCTATCAAGGTCAGGCAAGAGTATTAGGTTATGACCAGCGATCGCAACGTCACATAAGTCTCAAATTAGCAGGGCCAGGAGAAATTATGGGTTGGGCAGGGTTATTACGGGGGATACCCTGTGAAACAGCATTAGCCTCAACAGATTTAATAGCAGTTACTTTACCAGCAGCAGACTTCTTAGCAATATTAGAAGCAGAGCCAGAATTTGGAAAAGTATTTCTGGAAAGTCCGGCAGTAACTGAAGTATTTGATTTACTATCTAAAGAATTTGGTAAAAGAGCAGAAGTACCAGAAAACCTCAAAGAACTAGCCAAGAATGTTGTTGAAAATACCCTGGTAGTAAACCTATCCCCAGGAAATCAAAAAACTACAGAACTAGCTTCAGTCCTAGATTCAGAAAAAATCTGGTTAGTTAGTAGTGGAGTAGTGGGAGATTTTGCTCCAGGTAGTCAGATAGTTTTGGATGGAGCAGGTAAGTCTCTAAAAATAGAAGGACAGAGAGGAGCAAGAATTTTAGGGTTCCCTGAACAAAAATATGAGGAGAATGGTGAGGCTTCAGAAACCCAACTCTCAGAAGCAAATGGGGGAAAAATTCTTAAAGCTCCCCTAGATTTATCTATGGTTCCTCAAGCACCAGCGAGGCCACCAGAACCTGCTGTTATTCAAGATACCCCATCCACAAAATACCCAATTTTTCGGGCAAAAGGAGAAATAGCAGCTCCTTTAGCCTGTTTCCAGATGCTAGCTAAACATTTGGGTTTGAAATTCCGCCGGGACGTAATTCGTCGGGTACTAGATAATCAAATTCGGACAGCAGGTAGAGTCTCTCTGCAAGCTTGTGGGGCGATCGCTCAAATGATGGGTTTAACGGGTCAACTGGTACAAGTCCCAGCCGCAGCAGTGAATCGACTTAAAGCTCCAGCTCTAGTTCAATGGCAAGATAGTTTTGCTGTTATCTATAGCATTACAGAACAAGAAATTGTTGTTGGTAGTCCAGAATCAGGATTAAGTCGCCTCAAACCAGGTCAGTTCCAAGAAATTTGGGGAGAGTCGGGACAGGTTCTATTACTCCAAGCTCCAAAATCAGAACAGAAGGAACAGTTTAGTTTTTGGTGGTTTGTTCCTTCTTTGATGGAGCATCGCACGGTATTTATTGAGGTTTTAATTTCCTCGTTTTTTGTGCAGATATTTGGCTTGGTTAACCCCCTAATGACCATGATTATCATTGATAAGGTGATGGGGCAACGGAATCTTGAGGCTTTAGATGTTCTGGGTATCTTGATGTTATTGGTGGCTCTGTTTGAGGCTTTGTTGGGAGGTCTGAGAACTTTCTTGTTTGTAGATACGACTAACCGGATAGATGTCAAACTCAGCTCAGAGGTAATTGACCATTTGCTCCGTCTCCCCCTCAACTATTTTGATAATCGCCGGGTGGGTGATTTGACAGGTAGGATTGGAGAATTAGCTAATATTAGAAATTTTCTCACAGGTACAGCCTTAACTGTGGTTTTGGATGCGGTCTTCTCGGTAATTTATATTGCTGTGATGCTAGCTCTTAACCCATTAATGACGGCAGTTGCTTTAGCTGGAGTTCCTTTCTTTGCGGGAATTATTTTAATTAATTCTCCTATTGTCAGAAGGTTATTGCGGAAAAAGGCAGAACGTTATGCAGACTCTCAGTCATACTTAGTCGAGGTACTAAATGGTGTGCAAACTGTTAAGGCACAAAATTTAGAACTTCGGTCTCGTTGGGAATGGTCGGCTCGTTATGCCAAATTTATGACCGCAAGTTTTAATACTGTTCTGACTCAAACTACTTCTAGTTCAATTAGTACCTTTTTAAATAAACTTTCAGGACTAGCACTTTTATGGGTTGGAGCTTATTTAGTTATTGATGGTCAGTTATCTGTAGGGGGATTAATTGCCTTCCGAATTATTGCAGGTAATGTAACAGGTTCCTTACTCCGTTTTGTTAGTGTTTGGCAAAGTTTCCAAGAAGTGGGAATGTCAATTGAACGATTAAGAGATGTATTAGATACTGAACCGGAAGTAGATGAAGAAGACCGGAATAATATTGATATGCCACCTATTAATGGTAGTGTCAAATTTGAGGAACTTTCTTTCAGATTTACCCAAAGTGGTCCTTTACAATTAGCGAATATAAACTTAGAATTTCCATCAGGTTATTTTGTCGGAATTGTCGGTTTGAGTGGTTCCGGGAAAAGTACATTGATGAAATTATTACAACGTTTATATCCTCCACTTTCTGGTCGAATATTTGTGGATGGATACGATATTCAAAAAGTAGAATTATATTCCTTACGTCGTCAAATTGGAGTTGTTTTACAAGATACTCTCCTATTTAATGGTACAGTTCAAGATAATATTGCTTTAACAAATCCAGATGCAACAACCGATGAAATTATTAGGGCTGCTAAGATAGCAGTTGCCCATGATTTTATTATGAATTTGCCTAGTGGTTATAACACAATGGTCGGAGAAAGAGGCAGCTCACTATCAGGGGGACAAAGGCAAAGAATTGCCATTGCTAGAACAGTTCTACAAAATCCAAAATTATTGATTTTAGATGAAGCAACTAGCGCATTAGATTACAGTTCTGAACGTCAAGTTTGTGAGAATTTAGCTGAAGCTTTTTCAGATACAACAGTGTTCTTTATTACTCACCGTTTAACCACAGTAAAAAATGCTAATACTATAATTATGATGGATAAAGGTTCAGTGGTAGAACAAGGAACTCATAATGAATTAATGGCAGTAAAAGGACGTTATTTCTGTCTCTATCAACAACAAGAAGCGCAACAATAATTAATAATTAATAATGGATAATTAATAATGAAAGAGTTTTTTAAATATCTAATTTTTTATCTAATTCTCTAACCCTTTAATTATCCATTCGGTAATTGATAATGAAAGAGTTTTTTAAATCTCTACTTTCCTACTCCCTACTCCCTACTCCCTATTCCCTAGTAAAATACCTAAGTTATTAAAACTTAGAAGGAGTTAAAAGATTTGAGTAAAATTATCAAACTATCTAATACTAAAAAGTGTCAGAAAAATTGCCTAAAATATCTAATTTCTTGAAAGTTAGAAAGTGATGGTATTTAATTAACAATTAGTGGCGGTTGAGCAATTATTCGCTGTTTTAATTATTTCTTCTAAACTACTAACTTATGACTTTTTGTTGAAAAGTTTTATCTTATTCATGATTATCTATTCCCTGTTCCCTACTCCCTAATTATTTAAAATGCAAGATAAATCAGTATCACTAAACGAACAACCAGTAATTTTAGAGAAACCAGCCATATTATCCAGGCTATTTCTCTATCAATCAATTATCAATTATTTAGAGGATTAAGAAAGTTAAGTAGAAAATGAGAGATTAAAAAAAACTCTTTCATTATCAATTATCCATTATTAATTATTAATTGTTCCCTACTCCCTAATTATTTAAAATGCAAGATAAATCAGTATCCCTAAACGAACAACCAGTAATTTTAGAGAAACCAGCCATATTATCCCGGCTATTTCTCTGGATGATTATGATAATTACCAGTTCCACTATCATCTGGGCATATTTTGCCGAAATAGACCAAGCAGTACCCGCAACAGGTCAATTAGAACTTAAAGATGGTTCCATAGATGTCCAAGCTCCTACCAGTGGCAACGTAGTTAGACTTCATGTAGAAAACGGCGATCGCGTAGAAAAGAATCAACCATTACTAACTTTTAGTCCAACCGCTCCTAGTGCAGATTTAGGTTCTGCTAAAGAATTAAGAGAAACCCTCAATAGAGAAAATGAATTTTATAAAGAGGTATTAAATGGCAAAGTTCCCACAGCTTTACCTCCAGATTTACAAAAACTTGCTCAAGAAAGACAAACTAGAATATCAGAAAATCAAACCTACCGTGCTTTAATTGATGAACTTTACTTAAACAGAGGTGGTTTTGTCAATGTTGACCCTAGTTTACAAGGACTATATATTAACTACAAAGCTGAATATAATTCTCGTGTAGGTGCTGTAGAATTACAAGTTAGAGAATTACAAAAACAACTGGAACAAGCAGAAGAAGAAGAAGCATCAGCAAGAGAACAATTACAAGTAGCCCAAGAACAATTGCAATTTGCCAGACAACAATTACAATATGGTAAACAACAATTAAATAATAGTAAGCAACAGCTAACTTTTGCTTACGAACAATTAAATAACACAGAAAAACAACTAAGATTTGCTAGGGAACAACTGAACAATACTCAGGAACAACTAAAGTATTCTCAAGAACAATTAGAACTAGCAAAAGGGCAATTAGATAAATCAGAAAAAGTATTAGATTCTAACGAAGGAATTTTAGAACAAATATCTCCTTTAGTAGAAGAAGGAGCGATCGCTGAACTACAAAAAAAACGTCAGGAACAAGAAGTATTTAGAGGGGAAAGTGAGATATTAAGACAGCAAGACCAGATTCAATCAAGGGCAGGAGAAATAAACACTAGATTAGGAGAAGTAAATTCCCGGTTAGCAGATATTAATGCTAGAGAAGGAGAGGTAAATTCTCGGAGAGCAGATATAAATACATTGGAAGGAGAAATAAATACCCGCGAAGCAGAAATTAATTCTCGGTTAGCAGATATTAATTCTAGAGAAGGAGAAGTCAAAGCTCGTCAAGCAGAAATTCAACGCGCTCGATTAGAACAACAACGTTTAAATGTATCTATTAATAGAACTAAAGAACAATTAAAAAATACAAGAGATGCTTGGGCAAGAGAACTTTATGCCAGAATTGCTGAAAATGAAGGTAGAGAAATTGCCAGAATAGACTCTCAGTTTACTCGTCTACAATTAGATAATCAAAAAAGACTAACTGAAGTTAATGCTCAGATAGAAAAGTTAGAAGAAACTCGTGATAATCAAGTTTTAAGATCGCCAGTTTCAGGAGTAATTTTTGATTTACAACCTGTTAGTAAAGAAGAATCTTCTCTAGATATAAAAACAGACCCTATTTGTCAATATGTAATTAATGAAGTTTTGAAACCTGGGGATATTCAACCAGAAAGATGTGAGGATGCTTCTTATGAAGCACAACAAACTCAACCTTTACTAACAGTATTGGATGATGATGAAGGTTTAGAGGCAGTAGTTTATATTCAAAATAAAGATGTAGCTTTAGTTTTAAAAGCTCTAAATGATAAACGGAAAAAATTAGAACCTTATCATGATCAAGAGTTAGCTGGTGGGGAAGTTATTGAATGTGAACCAGGTAAAAAATGTGCTTGTCCAGAGTTGAAAGAAAACCGAGAAAAATTAGGTTTAAGTGATGTGGAATGTGTACCTGTAGAAGTACAAGTAGAAGCTTTACCTGCTAATGAGTTTGGTACAGTAACTGGGGAGGTTATTTCTATTAGTGATGATGCTATTCCACCAGACCAAGAAGCAGGAAGACCTTATTTTTCTTTTGAAACTACAATTGATTTAGAACGGCAAACATTTGTTCTGGATAATGAGAATGATTTAGAAATTGGTTTGCAGAATGGTATGGCAATTAACTCAAATATTAATGTTGGTAAGCGGACGGTTTTAGAGTTGTTCTTTAACAGATTTACTGGCAAGTTTAAGAGTTTGACTAATGTGAATTAGCGTTTAGTTTTCAGCAGTCAGCTATCAGCTAAAAAAATATAGAAATTCTAAATGGGTTGTAACATTTTATCGTGGAGGTTTGGTTTCCAAACCCAAGTGCAAATGCGATGGAAATACTAAACCCCTACAGTTTTTTTCACAAATCATTTAGGATTACTATCTGCTTAACTCGGTCACTAAAAATCCTGGAATTGCTACAAGTAGAATGGTTAAGTCTAGGTTTAAATTGCTTTTTTTATATTAGTTTGAAATTATGCTTTCTACGCCTTCAGCATAAAACTTTCTGAGACGTTCGGCAAAACCAGTAAAGTCGGGTTCTCCACTTAGAGAAGTTCTTAATAACTCAACTTCTTCTTGAGATATGTCTGGTAATTCATCTGAATTCTCTGTCGAATTGCTAAGTCCTAATTCGGCGGGAATTTCTTTAATACTTGATACTAAAACAACTTCGTTTCCTGTTATATACCCTTTAAACTTAGGGTTAAATGATTCATTTGAATATTTATAGCTTATACCAATAACATATTGCAAAAAAGTTAAGTTATCCCAATTTATTTCAACTCTTAATCTTGATTTTGGATGTGCTGCTACAACAATTCCAAAATCAAGACCAAACTCTTTAGCTATATCAGGAACAATATCATAAATTTTCTCAATAATTTGTTGAGCTATATTTTCAAATAATTTCTTTTGTGTATGAGAAGAACTTGAGAGCTTATTTTTAATTCTATCTAAAATAGCTTCAGCTTTATTCTCTTCTTGATTTTCTAATTCTAAAATATCTATCAATGCTTCCATAAGTGCAGAAATAGACTGCCAACGAGAATCTATTTTTATCTCAAAAGCTCTATCAAAAACTCTATTTATTTTAGATAGTATAGATTCAGGCAAATTAGGTGAAGCTGATAATTTTTGTTTAGCTTCTTTTCTCTGATGTGGTTTATTTCCATTTTCAGAATCTAAAAGATAAAGAGGAAATTTCCCTGTTATTGTAAAAAACAAAATGCCACAAATTTGTGTAATATCTGACCTGGGGTCTCTTTGTAAACTACTTTTTTCTCCAAGCTCTGGAAGTTGAAAAAATCTATTTCCTAATTGTTGCCCTGTAGGTGTTAAATCTGTAGCATATTCATCAACTTTATTAAAAGAAATCCCAAAATCTATTAATACTGGAGTGCTAATATCGTGATTTTTGATGATAATATTATCTGGCTTAATATCTCTATGCACTATCCCTATTTGATGGCAATATTTTAGAGTATCTAATAGTTTTATTGTAAAACTTATAGCACTAAAAATATTCATTACTTCTGTTTTGATAAAATCAGATAAGGTATCTCCGGGTATAAATTCAGTTACCATATAAAGAGGAGTATCTGACTTGAAAATTTCTGAATTTGAATCAATTAACCTTGGTATTCCTGAGCAATCTAATGTCTCTAGAATAACTACTTCTCTACGCATTCTTGAACGTCTTTCAGAGTCGTTTTGTTTGTTAAGTTTTTTGAGGACGTACTTATTAGCTGGAAAAGAATTATTTTTAGGTTCTACTATATAGGTTTGACCTTGACCACCGCCACCAATATTCTCAATAATTTTCCAATTTTCTTCCCAGGGTTTACTACTATTTTTAGTCATAGAATATCGTTGATATCTTTATTGTTATTGTGCAAATTTACTACATTATAATCCAAGATAATTTTAGTTAGAATTTTTGTGATAACAAATCCCAGGAAATAGGAATTATAACTTGTATATTCTAGATATAAATCTTGAGTTTTGAATTAAGCTAAATTGAGAGATAACTTGATGAGTCAAATTAATTATTCTGCTATTACCGACAAAGATTTGAGGCAATCTTTTATTAAAATACTGCAATAGGAATTTTGACCGACAAAATCTAGAGGCAAATTTTTAGCACATCAGAAATAGAAATTTTATTGATCTCTATTGCTAGATCTACATACGCAATAAAAATTTTTACTCGGTTTCTTTTTGTTGCGAATACCGCAATCGGAATTTTTGCTCACTTCCCTTTTATTGCGGATATAGCAATAGAAGTTTTGACCGACAAAATCTAGAGGCAAGCTTTTAGAAAATCAGAAATAGAAATCTAATTCATCTCTATCGCCACATACGCAATCGGAATTTTTGCTGAGTTTTCTTTTATTGCGGATATAGCAATAGAAGTTTTGACCGATAAAATCCAGAGGCGAACTTTGAGCAAATCAGAAATAGAAATCTGATTCATCTCTATTGCTACATACGCAATAGAAGTTTTTGCCGACAAAATCCAGAGGCAAACTTTGAGCAAATCAGAAATAGAAATTTCATTCATCTCTATTGCTACATACGCAATCGGAATTTTTGCTCACTTCCCTTTTATTGCGGATACCGCAATAGAAGTTTTGACCGACAAAATCCAGAGGCGAACTTTGAGCAAATCAGAAATAGAAATTTCATTCATCTCTAGAGACAGGATTTTCTATTTCGCTTTAAGGTAATATTTCCAAGAGCTATCTGCCAATTTTCTAATAATGCAAAAAATATTTTCCCGAACCAGAATATTATTACTAACCCTCTATATTTTCCCAGTCTTATTACTCCTCTGGTTTCTCACTAACTTTAGTGTCAATGTTCCCTACTGGGATCAATGGAGATTAACCCCTATCTTTGAGAGAGTTGCTGAAGGAAACGCCACATTTTTTGACTTTTTCACAGTACACGGACATCACAGAATATTAATACCAAAATTAATTATTACCGCCTTAGCTTTTGCAACTAAATGGAACACTCAAGCCGAAATAATTTGCAGCGTAATTTTTGTCATCATCACATTTTTTGCTATTTGCAAAATAGCCGAAATTCAATTTCAGAACAAAAACAAAAATTTGCTACACATAGCAAATATTTTAAGTTGTCTATTATTATTTTCCCTAGTACAACATCAGAATTGGTTATGGGGATTTACCCTATTTTGGTTTCTGACAAACTTATGTCTAATAATGGCAGTATATTTGATTCATGCTTTAGATAATTTGTCGGCAAAAACCAGAATATTTCTAGCAGCAATATTTTGTTTAATTGGAAGTTTTACCTTAATCCAAGGATTACTTTCTTGGCTAGTTTTAATTCCATCAATATTATCTATAGAAGGGAAAGCTAAACAAAAAATTAGTAGACTAAGTATCTGGATTTTTCTGTTTATAGTTTCATGTATTATCTACGCAATTAACTTTAATCCGATTCGGGAACCAAAACCATTTTTATTTACAGAGCAACCATTTTTGATAATAAATTACTTTTTAGCAGTTTTAGGTTTACCTTTAGTTAGACTTCCTATCCCGGCAATTTTAATAGGATTAATATTATTGTCTGGTTTTCTATTTTTCACATATTACTTTCTCAAGAAAATTTTGTTGAAAAAAGAAAGTAAAGAATTAGGAATAAAAAGTTTTGTAGCAGAAGCAATAAATTGGGAATTTAGAGGAAAAGTAATTTCTATTCCAAAATATTTAGAGACTTTGGATATACCTTTATTAACAAATTTAGATTTTTCTCTCAAGAAAACCATTCCTTGGTTAACAATAGGTACATTTTCTCTCATTTCTGCCCTATCTATTTCTGTAGGTAGAGCAGAATATGGAATTGAAAATGCAATGATTTCTTCCCGATATACAACCACATCAATATTATTAATTATCTCTCTAATTTATCTCTTAGCTTTGTTTGTACAGGAGCAACAAAAATATTTATCAATATATAAAATTTTAGCTGTCGCCATGACAGGAATTATGATAATTAACTCGGTGTATGTTGTCAGGAATATAAAATTAAGTTTTCCCTACATGGAGAGTCGGAAAGAATGTCTAGAAATAATTAACTATTTAGCAGATTCAGAATTTATAAAAACATCCTCAGATAGTTGTTTAGTATTAATGAATGGCAAAACTTGGTTAGTCAGACAAGGTGCAGAAATTATGGAAAAATTAGGATGGCGAGAATTTCCTCAAAATCTAGAATTTATTAAACAACCAAAAGAAAATTATGGTTATTTAGATAATCCTCAAACAAGTGAAAAACCTCTAATTATTAAAAGTGATGAAACTATAAATTTAGGAGGTTGGGCAATTAGACCAGATGGAAAAAAACAACCAAATCTAGTATTACTTTCTTCTGGTGAGAATCAAGATTTTTTTGCCAATGCCATTGTTAATTTAGAGAGTAATGATATTGCTAAAATTATGAAGTCGAAACTTTATAGTAGAGCCAGATGGAAAGTGAAATTTTCGGCTAAATCTTTACCAGTGGGAGAAAGTGTAATTAAAGCTTGGGTTTACAACTCCAACAAACAAGAATTTGTCAAATTAAATGACCAAGTAAAGGTTAGGGTGGAAGATAGTTGACAAGATAATAATAACCCCTAAAATAGCTATGAAATAAATTTCATAGTTCATAGCTGAAGTCCCTTTAAACCGACTGAAAATATTGAGTATTCTTCAGAGAAATTGAGCTGTGAGCCAGGGATTAAAATCCCTGATATTATTGATTATTTTACAGAATAATAGTCTTCATCAGTCATTTTTTATAGGTAATAATTTACCGAATAATTAAGGTTTAAAGCCAACTAGATCAAGTATTCAATGAATTTATTTTCCTTTTATTCAATCCAATCCGTTTGAGGGAGAGGTAATTATCAATTATCCATTATCAATTATCAATTCTTGAAAGTTCCTTTTGAATTAAGTTTTTTTTGATTATCTACATAAGCGATCGCTCCTTCTAATTGTTTTTGCTCCAAAGAAAAGACCCCATATCCTCTTTGCCAAGCAAATTTATTTTCCTTCAGAGATAGAACATCATTTAGATAATGAGAACTACTACCTTTAATCTTTTTCACAAAATCATAAATAGCTAAAGTAGGTGGAATTGAAACTACTAAATGAATATGATTTTCTGTACTATTAATCCCATGAATAATACAATTAAGAGCATCCGCTTTGCCAATAATATAATGATAAAGTTGAGGTTAAATATTTGGTTTAATTACAGGCTGTCTTTCTTTAGTTGACCAAACAAAATTATAGAAAATTCGCCATAATGCCATTCTAATTTTTATCTTTTTATAGATATGCAGCCTATAAATGAATTTCATAGGTCATAGCTCAAGTCCTCTGAAGAGAACTCCATATTTTCAGTCCCTAAAAAGGGACTTCAGCTATCAACCTGGGATTTTTATCCCAGATGGTATATCCTAACAGAAATAATTTTAATCACAATATTATGAAAAAGAATCATTGCCCCTTATGTGATGCAAATAAGTTTAACTACTATAAAGCAGGCGATGACTATCTATTAGCAAAATGCTCAGAATGTGGTATGGTGTGGGATAATTATCCACCATCAAATCCCACTGCTATCTATCAGGAAGATTATTATAATAACGATTTTCCCAAAGGAGGTTATTCTAATTATTTCCAAGGAATGAAAATTAATAGCCGGACTTTTAGAAAGCGTTTATTAAAAGCGGAGAAAAAACTTTCCGGTCAAGGTTTATTATTAGATGTAGGTTGTGCTTTAGGTGATTGTTTAGAACAAGCAAAAGATTTAGGATGGGATAATCCTCAAGGTTTAGAAGTATCAAAATATGCAGTAGAATTTGCTAAAGAGCGAGGTTTATCTGTATATCAAGGTGATTTGTTTAATCATAATTTTGAACCTAATTCTTTTGATTTGATTATGTTGCAAGATATGATTGAACATACGACAAATCCTATTGCTCAACTAACAGCAGCCTATCAACTTTTGAAACCTGGAGGATGGATTTTTATTACTACTCCAAATGTCGGAGGATTTTGGCATAAATTATTAGGCTCTTTATGGTATCACTATAAACCAGAGGAACATTTGACTTATTTCTCTCTAGATACGATAAAATATGCTTTGGAAAAAATAGGATTTTCTGATGTAGAATCAAAACCGACCAGTAATTTAATGAGTCTGGAATATATATTAAATAGACTCAAATATTATCAGCCAACTTTATTCTCATTTTTACTGAGATTAGCTCGTTTGCTCAATCTTAATAAATTAACTTTTTCTCTATGGATAGGAGAATTAGAAGCTTGGGGAAAAAAAATTGATAATTGATAATTGATAATGAAAACTATAGCAATCCTATTTAAGTTGTAATATTTTGCTGGTACTGGGGTCTCATTTCGGGCAGTTTTAAGGTTTGCGGTAGAGCCGTTAGGAAATTTGTCCCTGATCGTAAAAAAGTCAGGAGTCAGAAGTCAAAATTTTTATAAGGTTTTCAGCTCAGATTAACTATTATAAAACTTTTTGCAAATAATTTAGGATTCCTATATCTCTAATTATTAATTATCCATTATCCATTATCCATTAGAAACTGAGGTCATAAAAATGAATGTAATTCAAACAGAAATTCCTGAAGTATTATTAATAGAACCAAAAGTCTTTGGAGACGAAAGAGGCTTTTTTATGGAGAGTTTTAATCAACGCAATTTTTCAGAAAAAACAGGAGTAAATCTGGAATTTGTGCAAGATAATCACTCTCGTTCTAGCAAAGGTGTATTGCGAGGTTTACATTATCAAATTCAACAAGCTCAAGGTAAATTATTACGAGCCGTTGTGGGAGAAATATTTGATGTTGCTGTAGATATTCGCAAAAATTCTCCTAATTTTGGTAAGTGGGTAGGTTATCTTTTAACAGCAGAAAATAAACGACAACTTTGGGTTCCCCCTGGTTTTGCTCATGGTTTTTTAGTGGTATCTGAAACTGCCGATGTTTTGTATAAAACTACTGATTATTACGCACCCGAATATGAGCGTTCAATTCTGTGGAACGATCCAGAAATTGGGATTAGTTGGCCTCTAGATGGAATTGAAGTGAAATTATCTAAAAAAGATGAAGCAGGTACAACTTTAAAAGATGCTGATTTGTTTGAATAATGAGGAGTTAGGAGTCAGGAGTCAGGAGTCAGAATATCTCTGGAAAAATTACTTGCTAGGATAATTACTTGAGGTTTTATTTTTCCACCTAACTTGATATTAAGGCAGAAGAAAAATAGCCAAATTCTCAAACTGTGAAATTCTCAAAACTCAGAATGGAAAATTCTGAATATTTTGGCAAAGTTTCTAGCTAAAGCAACTTTTCAGAAAAGGTAAAATTTGCCAAACTGCTCAGTCAAAGGCAAGAGGAAAATTAGCAAATTCTCAAACTGTGAAATTCTCAAAACTCAGAATGGAAAATTCTGAATATTTTGGCAAAGTTTCTAGCTAAAGCAACTTTTCAGAAAAGGTAAAATTTGCCAAACTGCTCAGTCAAAGGC
>JBFRWR010000760.1:0-8686 GCA_051439685.1 Trichodesmium sp. | reverse complement strand
TGATTAGTAAGTAGCAAATTTTTTTGTATTTCATCTTAATTCTTAGTCAAATATAAATGGAAAAATTCATTATAAAAATCATGCTCAATCAAAACTATTATTAATTATCAAAACTGATAACTGATAATTAAAATTGCTATTCTTTACATAAATTTTCAACAACTCATTTATTTTGTTTGTAAAATGATAGATAAAAACCGCCGTAAATTTTTACAATTAATATTAGCCACAACTGGTTTAACATTTACTACTCATTTCCCCACAGCTAAATATTAATTATATAGCAATCCTAAGTTGGTTGTAACATTTTCTCGTAGGGGTTTTTTCTCCAAACCCAAAAACGTGAGGTATTTAGAAACAAAATCCCTACAGTTTGTTCTCACAAATTATTCCTGATTGCTATAAGAACTGATAATTAAAATTTCTATTCTGTACAGAAGTTTTCAACAACTAATTTATTTTGTTTGAAAAATGATAGATAAAAATCGCCGTAAATTTTTACAATTAATATTAGCCACAACTGGTTTAACATTTACTACTAATTTCCCAACAGCTAAAGCAGCAAAAATTCTTGCTCAATCTGAAAAAAAATTATCAAGTTTAGCTCTTGGTGGGTCTCCAATTATAATTACAATTCTACTCGCCTATTTAGCAGAACAAAGTCAGATTAAAAACTTAGTAGAAACAGTCGATTTCCGTATATGGAAAACTCACGACCAACTTCGAGCAGATGCTGTTTCAGGAAAACTACAAGTATCAGCAACTCCCACATCTCTCGCAGCAAATTTATATCAAAAACAAGTTCCCATAAAATTACTAAATGTCTTAGTTTGGGGAGTTTTAAATATTTGGTCTGCCCAGAATATCCGCAGTTTTGATGACTTGAGAAATAAAACATTACTAATAGCTTTCCGAGGCGGTTTACCTTCTCAATTATTCTTTTATTTAGCCAAAGAAAATGGATTAAACCCAGAAAAAGATTTAAAAATTCAATACACTACAGACTTTGCTCAAGCAGTGCAATTATTATTAGCAGGTCGTGGGGATGCAGCACTTTTAGCCGAACCTGCTGGTACAGGCGCTGAACTTCGCGGTAAACAACAAGGATTAGATATAAAATTGGCGATTAATTTACAACAAGAGTGGGGAAAAGTAACAGGTAGACCCCCTCGTTTTCCCCAAGCAGGAACTTTAGGTTTAACTTCTATAATTAATCAATATCCTGATGTAATTGAGGCTGTACAAAATGGGTTAGTTGAAGCGGTAAATTGGGCAAAACAAAATCCTGACGATGCTGCTGCATTGGGTGCAAAATATCTAGGTTTAAAAGCACCTGTAATTAAAAAATCTCTGGGATATACCCCACTAGAAATGGTAAGTGCTAAAGATGCAAAAGAAGATTTAGAGTTTTGGTATTCTCGTTTATTGGAGCAAAACCCTAAACTTTTTGGTGGTAATTTGCCTGATTCAGAATTTTATTATGGATAGATCAATCTGATGAGATTTATTAAATATTTTGGGTGCATCTCGATGCGTGAATAAAGCCAAAAAATTATCGCTTTTAGGGAATAGGGAATAGGGAATAGGAAATAGGAAAAAAGTATTTTTGCAAATATGAGATGCACCCAATATCTTGACAAAATAGATAGCACATCAGGAAATAAATTTCTTGACTAATAAATAGAGTCTGTTGTAATGAAGTGAGAATTGACTATAGATTTTTCTGTAAAAGTTAAGAAGATACAAGCAGAGGCAATTCTGCGAAATAAATTAGAACGTTTCTTTCCTTTAACTGTAGCTAGAAAACTTAAAGAAACAGATAAATTAGAAATAGTTGATACAGAAGTAACTGCTTTATTTTCTGATATTAGTGGCTTTACCAAAATGTCTTCAACAATGGAGCCACGCCAAATAATTTCTATGCTGAATGAGTATTTTAAAGTTATGGTTGAAGATATTGTTTTTAGGTATGAAGGAACTTTAGAAAAATATATAGGAGATGCTTTATTTGCTATTTGGGGAGAGCCTTATCAAACTGCTAATGATGCAGAAAAAGCTATAAAAGCAGCAGTTGATATGCAATGGGCAGTTTGTCAGTTAAATCAACAAAGAGAAAAACGTCATCAAAAACCAATTGCTATTCATATAGGAATTAATTCTGGTAAAGTTGCAGCCGGAAATATTGGTTCAGAAAAATTAATTCAATACGCTACTATTGGCGATACAACTAATGTTACTAGCAGAATATGTAGTGAAGCCAAATCTGATGAAATTCTAATTAGTCAAACCACACAAGAAAAGATAAAAGAATCTAATTTCCCCTTAGAAAAAATTCCACAAGTAGTGGTTAAAGGAAAAGACGAACCAATACAACTATATCGTTTACTTTGGCAACAAATACCATCACAACTTGATGAAAAAAGTTGAGAAAATTCTGATTATTCAAACTACAAAAGAAAAACTCAAATCACATATTTTGTAAGCATTCAGCAGTCAGCAAACAGCGGTCAGCTATTTATTTTACTTTGAGAAAAAAGCTTTATTAGTTCAGGTAAATTGAATCTTACTATCAAAGCCGACTTTAAATGTTATATTCATTTCAAGCCTTTTTCAGGGTTTAGATAGGGTTTGCTGTTTCGCTACATTCTGCACTAAGAGCTGATGGCTAATAGCTGAATTATTACCATATTTTTCCTTGAGAAAAAATTTTGAACGTTTATTTGAGCGGGAAGACCAAATTTTAGATCGGCTGGCCAACCATAACCAAATCCCCCGTCTCATGGCCAACTTTGAGCAAGATTCAAAATTCTATTTGGTTCAGGAATATGATGTTATGTAGTCCTAAATTCGGCATAACCCACAGTACCAAGAAAAGTATACTGATATACATATAGAACACCTTCCTACTATATCCTTAACATCTGTACTTGATTGAGTAGGTGATTTTCCCGAAGAAACAACCCTATTCTTTTCTTGAGCTTTTGTTTGGACTCGCCCTCAGCAAATTAAGTCAGTTCAGACTAAGGATGTGAGAAATCTTCAAAGATTATCTGCAAACTTATTTAATTTTTGTAAAGCAATCATAACTGATGACTAAGCCAGAGAAATCGAGTAATCAGAACTACTTGATTTCAGATATTAAATCGAGAAAAATCAAGCTATAGGAATGTTTACCAGTCTTGATCCTCTAAGTGGACACACTAATATATTCGTGTATATTCATGGCTTTGTATTTAACTTCTCAACAATAATGGCCATTGATCTTTGACTTTCTATAATTTTCAATAATTCTGTTAATAATTTGTAACAAACAAAAAGCCAACGGCATTGTATAAAGAATATCTGTAGGGTTATTAAAGATAAGAGAAAGTTTACAAGAACACTGATTGATTAACTTGAAAAGGTTCTCATAAACAGTGTAAAATTTTCTCAGGATTCTCAAAGAATCCAAATCTTTACTTTTCTAGGTATGGGTACTTAGCCCGAAAAAATTGAAAAATAACCCATAGCATCGAAAAGCAACTAAAAAAAAACCAAATTAGGAGAATTATATCGATGTTTGATGCTTTTACTAAAGTAGTTTCTCAGGCAGATGCCAGAGGTGAATTTGTTTCTGCAGGCCAAATTGATGCTCTAAGCGCAATGGTTGCAGAAAGCAACAAGCGTATAGATGCAGTTAACCGTATTACTGGTAGTGCTTCTACTATCGTTGCTAATGCAGCTCGTTCTTTATTTGCAGACCAGCCTCAGTTAATCGCTCCTGGTGGAAATGCTTATACAAGCCGTCGTATGGCTGCTTGTTTGCGTGACATGGAAATCATCCTACGTTATGTAACTTATGCTACTTTTGCTGGTGATGCAAGTGTACTAGATGACCGTTGCCTCAATGGTTTGCGTGAAACATACTTAGCTCTAGGAACTCCTGGTGCTTCTGTAGCAGTAGGCGTGCAAAAAATGAAAGAAGCAGCTCTTGCTATTGCTAACGATCCTAATGGCATTACTCCTGGAGATTGCTCCTCCTTAATGTCTGAGATTGGTGGCTATTTTGACCGTGCAGCAGCAGCAGTTGGCTAAAAAATAGATAAAAAACTTCTTTTGTTTTTTTAAGGATGCTCAAGAGCATCTCTACAGAATTTAAACTCAAATTTGTACTCACAATTAATTAGGAAAGTACCTCAAACATGAAAACTCCTCTAACTGAAGCAGTAAGTGCAGCAGATTCTCAAGGCCGTTTCCTGAGCAGCACAGAATTATTCTCAGCTTTTGGTCGTTATAAGTATGCTACAGCAAGTTTAGCAGCAGCTAAGGCTTTAACTGAGAAGTCTGAAACTTTAATTAATGGAGCTGCTCAAGCAGTATACAATAAGTTCCCTTATACTACTACTATGCAGGGACCTAACTATGCTTCCACTACTACTGGAAAAGCAAAGTGCGCTCGCGATATTGGTTACTATCTCCGTATGGTGACTTACTGTCTAATTGCTGGTGGAACTGGTCCTATGGATGAGTACCTAATTGCAGGTATTGATGAAATCAACAGCACTTTCGAGTTATCTCCTAGCTGGTACATTGAAGCTCTAAAGTATATCAAAGCTAATCATGGTATCACTGGCGATCCTGCTACCGAAGCTAACAACTATCTTGACTACGCTATTAACGCTCTTAGCTAGTAGTTAAAAAATTAACTAGGCGGTTAATGTGAAATTAATTTTCACCAAGTTGACTACCCTTAGCTAATATTCAACGTAGCCCGGACAGATATGCAGGTGCTAGTCTGTAGTTAGTTTAGTATCTGTTAATCTTTCCGGGCATCGTTATTTCAGTTATTAGCTATTTAGTTATCAGTATCTCTGACTTTAAGATAGGTTGCTATTGACCTTATTTTTTGCTCATTCTTTTAGAAAAAAGAAGAAGAAAACCTTATATATAAAAATGGAGCAGCAGCATTTAGAATTACCATCAGAACAAGTATCAGATAATGGCGAGTCTCTAACTGTGGAAGAGGCGATCGCTAATCTTACCCACGAAGAATTAGGTAAACGATATTATGCTGCTTGGTGGTTGGGGCGGTTTAGAGTAAATACTCCTGATGCTGTTGAGGGATTAATTGCAGCATTAAAAGACAAGTCTGATCGGACAGAAGATGGTGGATATCCTCTGAGAAGGAATGCAGCTCGTGCCCTGGGAAAGTTGGCAGATCAAAAAGCTGTACCTGGTTTAATAGAGTGTCTAGAATGCTCCGACTATTATGTACGAGAAGCAGCAGCAGAAGCATTAGAAATACTGGGAGAACCTAGTTCTATTCCTGCCTTAATCAAACTTTTAGAGGGAGGGGTAGAAACAGCAGTATTAGTACCTGGTAAACCTCATTTAGTCCAACCCTACGAAGATATTATCGAAGCATTAGGAACACTACGAGCTACAGAGGCAATTTCTTTAATTAAACCTTTTATAGAACATCCGGCAGAAAAAGTACAATATGCTGCAGCTAGGTCTCTATATCAACTTACAGGGGAGTCAGTATATGGAGAATATTTGACTCAAGCATTAGAGGGCGATAATTTACAGTTACGACGCTCTGCACTAATAGATTTAGCAGCGATCGGTTATTTACCCGCAGCTAAGGCAATATCAGATACCTTAGCCGAAAATAGTATGAAATTAATTGCTCTGAAAGGACTTTTAGAATATCACCTCACAACAAATTCAAAAGTCACAAGTGCAAAACAAAGCCAAGAAGATGAATCTGAACTATTATTATCAGATGAAGCTATTAATGTAATGAATCTCATGGATTCACTTCTATAAAATTAAAAATATTAAATTGAAGTATATCAGTGTTTAAGGATGAACAATCAACTCTCAACAATTGACCATCAATTCATCCAAGCAGTTGAAGAAGCAGACTCTTCTCAAGGCTTAATAGATGCAGTTAAAGATTTAGCAGCAGCTCATATCAAAGAAGCTATTCCCATATTAATTAAGGTCTTGGGATATAACAACCCAGGAGCAGCAGTTGCAGCAGTTGATGGGTTAGTCGAAATAGGAGAACCTGCGGTACTGCCACTTCTAGAAACCCTTGATGGTTATAACTATGGTGCTAGAGCTTGGGCAATAAGAGCATTAGCAGGTATTGGAGACCCTCGTGGGTTAGACATATTATTAGATAGTGCCGCAAATGATTTTTCTTTTAGTGTCCGACGGGGTGCTGCCAGAGGTTTAGGTTTTATTCACTGGGAAAAGTTATCAGAAGTAGAAGTTGCGGATGCTCAACAGCGTGCTTTTCAAACCCTGTTAAAAGTATCCGCAGACCCAGAATGGGTAGTGCGTTATGCTGCTGTTGTAGGTTTACAAGGTTTGGCAAAAGCAGTCAAAACTAATTATCCCAAATGGTTTGAAGATATCTTGGCTCGTCTGGAGGAAATTTTTAATACTGATGTAACTTTAGCAGTCAAAGCTAGGGCTAAAATGGCTGTTAAATATCTATAGAACCAATTTGGTATCTTTGCAAAAGTGAGGATTAGGAGACAGGAGACAGGAGACAGGAGACAGGAGTTAGGAGTTAGGAGTCAGAATTTCCGTGAAATAGAATAGGGAAAAAAGTATAAAAATAGCCCCTTGCTTCATCATCTCCCCATCCCCGCATCCCCCAATCTCTCCAGCTAATTTTATATCCCTTCAGGGGTTCTATAGAAGCTATTTGGTATCTCCAGAAAAGAGGGAGTAGGGGAAATTGATGAATTGCCTCTACTATTGCACTATTTTATATCATCATTTCCGGTAGCATCAGTATTGTATAGGAAGTAAGTCAGAAGTCAGAAGTGTTAAGGGAAAAGGAAAAACTTTAAACAACCGGATAGATATTTATTAAGCGGTAGTTCTGCTTGTTCAGGCGTGAGAATATAGATTTTTTCCCACACAGACCACACAGACCACACCCCGCATACTTCCTATCTCATTAGTATGCACCACCATCTCTTTAGCTTTTATAATCCGATTGAACAGTTGTCATTGCGACGATAGAAGGCAATCTCCGCACACCCCTGAGATTGCTTCCTTCCACTCCGTTCCAGTCGCAATGACTTTACAGTAACTAATTACTCGGATTCTATATTAGACAAATGATACCAACGGACATGATATTAGATGTGTCATATCATGTCCGGTAGCATCGTTTGTGTATAAAATTAAGTCATAATTGTCATAAACCCTTCTGCCTTCTGCCTTCTGCCCTCTGCCTTCCTTCCACCAAAGTATAAGTATTCAAGCGGACATGATATCAGTCCACTACAAATATTTACACAGTCACAAGTTTATACCTTATCTCCAGCATTTTGTCAAATTATAGAATGTCTTGAATATTTGCACTTGGTTGAATTTTGTTTTTTTGAGGTTGTCTAATTATTGTAAAAATGAGCAGATTTGAGGTGGCATTAATGTAAATACTTGGTTGTAGCCTTCTTCAAAAGAGTCTTTTTTATATCTATGTATAAGATTGGCACAATACCTTATGTACAGGGTATGATACCAAATCTATGAAATAACGCAAGCTCGTGAAACAATTTGTCACAATCTGGAAAAAATGAGGCTGATTAGATTTAGAGAAAAAATATTAAAAGCTAATTTGATTAGTAAAAACTATATTCAATCGTCTTTATTTACTTTTATTTTTTGAAATTAATTTTCCAATACTTAAGGAAAATAGCACTAGAGGTAGTCAAAATTTTCCAATTCTTTTGTTACATAGCCCTACGCACTAGGGAACAGGGAACAGCAGACTGTTAAAGGAGTTTTCATCTCTTATATAGAATCCGGTTGAACAGTCGTCCGCAGCGACGATAGGAAGCAATCTCAGAGGTGCGCGGAGATTGCTTTCCTTACGGAATGCTGCGCATTCATGTCGCGCAGCGAAACCTTCCACTCCGTTCCAGTCGCAATGACGCAAGCTATAGTAATTATCCGGATTCTATATTATAAGGTACTGATATCATGTCCGGATAATTAGTGATAGAACTCGATTCCGCTGACCCGACCAGAAAACTCTCTCCTTCTTTTCTTCTTTCTTCCCTCCTGTTTGCGGAGCATTCCGTCGGAAATTCTGACTCCTGACTCCTGACTCCTAACTCCTGAGTAATTGATTTATAACTGTTCAACCGGACATGATATGACTCCTAGTGCAGGATGGCAGAAATAAGTGATCAGTGACAAAATACTCAAAGCCTGGCATTGTCAGGTTAAAAGATGGTCTGTGGCATTCTCGAAATTCCATTCTCTTTATCCGATACGATTTTGCTAACAAAAGCTAACAATGCACAGTAATTAAATTACTGAGGGGGTATCTCCCAAAGTGATAGAAGGATGTTCTACCACGCTTTTAATAAAAATGCCACGCGCTCCGTTCAAGTCCCGGTCGAGTCGGAAGCCATCACTACCAACAACAACTTTTTTACCACCTAAGTTGTTCAGAATTTCACCAGTCCAACTAACTGTCTTGCTAGTGTAAGCTTCACTTACATCTAAAACAGTTTTGTCGTATTCGTTGGCTTTATGCTTCAAAAATTGTTCAAACCTATAATGTGCCCAAGTTAACATTTGCCTAACTGACTTACTTCTGAGTTTTCTATTAGATTTGATTGTCATCTGGGAAACCTCAAAAGTAGGAAGCAAGATTACATCAAAGTTTTGA
>JBFRWR010000759.1:0-8270 GCA_051439685.1 Trichodesmium sp. | reverse complement strand
AAAAGTCTGGGGAATTAGGTGGTTTAACACGAGTCCGGGGTTTCACTCAAGATGATTCTCATTTGTTTGTGACACCCGAACAACTTGAAGCCGAGTTTCTCAATGTGGTAGACTTAACTCTATTTGTATTTAAAAATCTACAACTAAAGAATTTTAAGGCTAGATTAAGTTTCCGTGACCCTAACTCAGATAAGTACATTGGTTCTGATGAAGCTTGGGAAAAAGCTGAAAGTGCGATTCGTCAAGCTGTGGAAAAAATGGGAATGGATCATTTTGAGGGAATCGGTGAAGCTGCATTTTATGGGCCAAAATTAGATTTTATTTTCCAGGATGCTTTGGAGCGAGAATGGCAGTTGGGTACTGTACAGGTTGACTATAATTTGCCTGAACGATTTGATTTAGAATATGTCGCTGAAGATGGAACCAGAAAACGTCCCGTGATGATTCATCGCGCGCCTTTTGGTTCCCTGGAAAGGTTAATTGGCATTTTAATTGAGGAGTATGCAGGAGATTTTCCTCTGTGGTTGGCTCCTACCCAGGCTAAACTTTTACCAGTTAATTCTGAATTTTTGCCTTTTGCTCAAGAGGTTGCCGAGCAGATGCGTCAAGTAGGTATTCGTGCTGAGGCAGATATTAGTAATGAGCGTTTAGGTAAATTGATTCGGAATGCTGAGAAAGCCAAAATTCCTGTAATGGCTGTTGTGGGTGCTAAAGAAGTTGAGTCAAATAGTCTGAGTATTCGGACTCGTGCTGCAGGAGAGTTGGGGACAATGCTTGTTCCAGATGTAATTCAGAAGATGACTCAGGCGATCGCTAATTATGAAAATTTTTAGGCTTCTGTTTGTTACATAATCTGAAATAATATGAGGAACAGTTAACTCTCATTAATTAATGGCCATCAATTAATGATAACCAACTCTAAATCTCTGATTTTTCCTCTAAGAATTTATAGGTAGGTAAAAAAAATAAAACTAATTTATGTTTAATTTTGTAAAAAAATCTGGTAGAAAATATCTATAAACTGGTTAATATTTTTACATTTTGTTACATAAATTTATTTTTTGAAGGCTCACTTACCTAATTGAATATGAGCAAGTCTTCCTATACAGGGAGGCTTTCAAACCAATTTTTATGTAAAATTCTAGCTATAAGTAATTATACTGACAGCTAAAATTAAATTATTCTCTTTTAAAAGTTAAATTAGATTGTTATATTATTATTAGGTATATTAGATTAATTATATACAGAGCCAAGGTCGGCGATAATCTGAACTATTTTTTTTGCGAAAGGCGCTTAAACATGAAAGCATCTAATTTAAAGGAACTATATGATAATAACCAGTTTCACAGATATGAAATTAGGAATAAAAATAATTAATATTTTCAAAGTTCCTCTAAGAGGGGATGTGTTTTTCGCTTTTTTATGTCTAGAAAGCGCGAAAACGCAAAGCAGCGGTTGTCGCTGTCCAGTGGCTCATGTACATCTAGGAACAGTGACTTAATAATATGAACTTTATGAATACCGCTAAGAAAAAAGTAGAATCTCTATTAACTAAATTACCAGATAATTGCTCCCTTGAAGACGTTCAATATCATTTATATGTAATTGAAAAAGTTCTTCATGGTTTAGAAGTAGCTGATAAAGAAAGGAAAATTACACAAGAAGAAGCTGAAGGGCTTTTGAGTAAATGGGTTATAAAGTAGTTTGGTCTTCTAAAGCTATTGATGATGTGGATGCGATCGCCTCCTACATAGCGCGTGACTCTGTTTCCTATGCTGCAGCAGTAGTCCATCGAATTATTAATGTCACCAGAAATTTGATTCATCATCCTTTACAGGGAGAAGTGGTCAAAGAATTTGGTGGAGACAGTTACCGACAAGATTATGCTTATAGTTACCGAGTTCTTTATCAAGTTAAAGATGATATGGTAATTATTGCTGCGGTGATTCATGGAAAAAGGTTATTAGATTTGTAGTTGATCGGGTTCTTGTCCAGATCAAATATTCAAACGTGAACCGAGTTTCATCAGAAGCTCGGTTTTCTAATCCAGAAAAGAGAAATGAGGGTATTTCAGTTCACTAAAATTAGGGCTTGCTGAAAAAATAGGTTGCTGGAGGTAGGAGACGCGGGGACGCAGGGATGGGAGGTAACAGGCAACCGTTTCAGCAATTTTATGTAAAGAAATTTTCTGGTATTTAAGTAGAAAATCTCAGTATTTTGAGGCTAAACTATCCAATAACTAGGAGATAAACTGAATATAACAAGCTCCATTACCTTAGCTATCCTGATTTTTAGCTCTATGAGTGCAAAGCCTACTTATAAATACTATTTTTTGCCTGAAGTTTCATTCCTAAATCTTACTATTATTAGTAGAATAATTATTTTGCATAAATATCTAATTTTCAATTTTAATTAGGTTTTTCTGAGTATTAATTATTGAATGTATTTGAGATTTTTAACTGTCAAAAGTTTTAGTATTTTTTGATATTAATTCTTTCCCCCTAATCCCTACTCCCTCTTTTTTGGAGATGTATATTCTGAAATTATATTCTTCGTTATTTGTCACAAAAATTAGATACGTTTGCCCTATCTGTTCTCTGTTCCCTAGCGCGTAGTGCTATAATCTATCCTCGAAATATTTCATGGGGAAACTAAAGTTTTCCCCTACTAAAATTAATTGGGGCTTGCTGATTAAATCTTAAAGCATTGACAGATAGAGGCTTTAGCCGTTTTATACCTACAAAAAGTACAATGTTTTTGCTCCTTAGAGCTGCATAAAGGAGCGGATTTTAGGCTGACTATAGCAGAAAAATCAAGGGATAATTCTTCCGACTGCCTCCTCTCAATTCCTTACTCCTCCTGTCTCCTGTCTCCTGTCTCCTGTCTCCTGTCTCCTGACTCCTACCCTCACCCATAAGACTTTTGAGCGCAACCCCTAATTAATTTTTACAACAAAAGATTCAGATGAATAATCAACCTATCGGCGTCGTCTACCACCAAAACCACTGCTTCGACGAGAAGGTGATGAAAACCCACCACTACCAAAGCTACGACGTTGTTGACGAGGTTTTGCTTGATCAGAGCGACGCAAGTTACTAGCACCAACACCACTACCTGTAGAACGATTCGTATTTTGCTGTTGTTTACGATTTGTGGTACTTCTAGTAGAGTTAGTTACACCAGTCGAGCGTAATGTTTGACGGTTTTTTACTGCTGGTGGTGGAGCTTGATAACGGTCTTGATATCTGTTAACAGCTTGGGTGTAGCTGCTGCCATATCCACCATACCCACTCATTACTCCACCTGGTTGATAAACTGGTGGTACATAATATTGAGGGGTGAACAACATACTACTAATTGCTCCACCAACTACTTGACCTGCTACTGCTCCGGCAAAAGGTGTCCAGAAGTTAGACTCACGGCGGACAATAACTGTTTCTTGTCTACCTGTTTGCGGGTTTGTTTGGGTTTCAGTTACGTTGTGTACATATTCAATTTTAAAGTCTGGTTTAATATGCAAACTAGCTTGATTACCATTAATGTTAGCATAATTAGTTTTGCCTTCCTGAATTTCTGCCTCAGTCAAACTTGCCATTTGCAAATCTGTAGTGGTATAAATTGGTGGTTTACCTGAAGGAGTATTCAGCAACATTAGAGAATATTCTCCGTTAGCATCATTATAGGTTGCTTGTTGTACGGGATATTCTCCTTCAGTTACTTGGTTTGGGTTTCTATTAGATGAGATATTGGAATTTGAGTTTTGATATGAAGTTGTATTGGAACTGCTGCCACAAGCGACTGTTGTCCAACACAATGTTAAACACATAAACAAAACGGTCAATTTACGCAACATATTATTGTAGTTCCTAAAATAAATTTTGAGTGATTTATAATTTATTATTATACCTTAATTTGGTTTGAAATTGAGGAGTGTACTAATTCTGCTCTAAAGCATTAGGCATTTAATCATACCTTAACCTTCATTTACACCTGTTTAATTGGAATCTCAATTACAATTTCTGTACCTTTTCCTGGTTCAGAATTACATTTCAGTTTACCACAATGTTTTTCAACTATAATTTCATGGGTAATAGATAATCCTAATCCTGTACCTTTACCAATAGGTTTAGTAGTAAAGAAAGGATCAAAAATCTGATCTTTGACTTTTGGTACAATACCAACTCCATTATCCCGAATAGAAATGCGCACAAATTTACCAACAACTTTAGTTATAATTTCAATCTGACTTGGCTCTAGTTTAACTTGTTCTGGAGTTCGCTTTGCATCTTTTTCTTCAATAGCATCAATAGCATTACCAATAATATTAATAAATACCTGATTTAGCTGTCCTGGATAACATTGTACTTTGGGAAGATTACCATAATTTTTAATTATCTCAAGAGCTGGTAAATGCTTTCGGTTGTGCAGACGATTGTATAAAATTGTCAAAGTGCTATCAATTCCTTCATGGATGTTAGCTGCCTTTTGTCCAGCTTGATCGAGCCGTGAAAAATTTCTTAGAGATGTGACAATATGTTCAATCCGATTAGCTCCTACTTTCATTGAGTCGAGCAGTTTTGGTAAATCTTTTTGAATAAATCCTAAATCTATTTCTTCTATTTCTTCTTGAATTTCTAAATGTGGATTGGGGTAATGGGTTTGATACAAAGAAATCAAGTTTAATAAATCTTTAGTATATTGATTAGCATGGGAAAGGTTGCCATAAATAAAACTAATGGGATTATTAATTTCGTGAGCTATACCTGCTACAAGTTGTCCTAAGCTAGACATCTTTTCATTTTGAATCATCTGAGCTTGAGTCCGTCTGAGTTGCTTGAGGGTTGCTTCTAATTCTGCTGTCTTGCTGCGACTTTGATGATAAAGTTCTGCTTGAGTCAAGGCAATATCTAACTGTTCTACTACAGCTTGCAATAAACTAATTTCTGTATCACTCCAATGTCTTACTTGATTATGACTGGCGCATACTAATATTCCAATTTGACCTGATTTTCTTTGGAAAGGAACAGATAAAAAGGATTTGATGTCAACAGAATTGAGAAATTCAGCACAGATTTCATCAACTTCCATCTCAATGTCAATTATTTTTACAGTTTCTAAATTCAAGGCTTTTTGACTAATAGAACCTAGTGCTGCAGTTGGGTATTTCCTTGGTAAATCTGGTAAATCAGGAAATTTAGAAACATTAGTAAAATCCCAATAAGGTGTCTCTGTATCAGTACAATACCATGAAAAACTACAGCGATCTATTTGGAGCATTTCTCTAATATTTTCCAGACTACTATTCAGAATAGTTTCAATTTCTAAGGATTCGCGAATCTGACTAATAATTTGGTTAAAAAGTTGTTCTCGTTGAGCTTGTTCTCGCAATAGTTGTTCGGTAACTTTAAGCTCAGTAATATCACGAGATACACCAACTATACCAATAATATTGCCCTCAGCATCTCGATAAGGTGTTTTTGTGCTTAAGCAAATTCTCTGTTGATTGGATATAGGTATCACTTCTTCATAACTTTGTGCAGTACCACTATTAATTGTATCGTAATCATTTTGTCTAATTTGTTCTACAGTTTTCTGAGGAAGGATAAATCCATCATCTTTACCCACAAACTCTTCAACAGACTTGTTAAAGTTGTTAGCAAAAGCCTGATTAACTAACAAATACTTGCCTTCTAAATCTTTAGTAAAAATCACATCTGATGTACTATTAATTACTCCATTTAAGAGATTATAACTCTCCTTGAGTTTTGCCTCTGCTTGCTGGCGATCGCTAATATCTTTACAAATACAAACCAGTCCTACATCTGTCATTGTCAAGCTAATCTCTTGATGGAAACAACTACCGTCTTTACGTTTAGCAACAGATTCACCCCGCCAATAACCTTGTTTAGCAATTACAGGAAATGCTTCTGTTTCTATACGTTTAATTTCTTCAGGGCTATATAAAACTTGCCAACTCTTTCCTAATAATTCCTCAGCACTATCATATCCGAGAATTTGCACATGAGCTTTGTTTAAATATGAGTAATGTTTACCGTCAGCTAAAATGGCTATTCCATCCATTGCTGCTTCGATCGCCACCATTTGTTGTTTCATTTGTTCTTCTACTCGCTTACGTTCAGTAATATCTGCATAAGTGCCGAGAATACCAAATATTTTACCATTTTCATTAATTAAGGGTACTTTAGAAAGATCTAGCCAGATTTGATTACCATTAGGTAATTTTCTTTCTTCCACTAGGTGCATTAGAGCTTTACCAGAAACAATAACTTCTCGATCGCTTTCTTGCTCTAATCTTGCTTCCTCTTCGCTCCAAGCCAACTCATAGTCTGTTTTACCAACAATTTTGTCACAAGACTGGTGATTTGTTTCTTGGAAAAATGTACTGTTACAACCTTTGTAGATACCATTACAGTCTTTCCAAAAAATAGCTTGGGGTAAGGTGTCTACAATAGTTCTCAGTAATTGTTGCTGTTCTTTTAATTCATACTGATGTTTGCTCTGCTGTAATTTAGTAATATCTTGAGTAAATGTTACTAGATAATTAATCTCTCCTTGACTATTATCAAGTGGAATTTGATGGATTTTTAAATAGTTTTCTTTTTGATGTTCATTCAATTTAATTTCAGTAATTGTTTCTACTAAATTTATGTTGTTTGCTTCCCTACTAATTTCCAAAATTTTAGTTTGATTTTCATGGGTGTGTTGTTGAAAATTAGAATTACTATAAAATATTTCTTGTTTTTTTAAGTCTTGACAAATCAAGTTTTCAGGTAAAACATCTAGAATTTGCTCTAACAGACCTAAACGTTTCCGCAAAGTCATATTTTCCTGTTGTAAATCAACTAACTGTTGCTGGCCATGTTGTAATTTTTCGATATCAGATTTCATGAAATTTTAATGATTAATAGATTTGATGGAGATTTTTATGGATTTTATTAATTAATACTAATTTTTTCAAAAGAAAATTATAAACATTAAGGAAAATATCCTACTGGAATGACAAACTTTTAAATGTGCAATAGATTTTTGTTTCTAGATTATTTTGATCTCCTCTCTCTGCCATCTTTTTCTAATGCACATTTTAGCTAAGAGGTTTACTTATCTATTTCTTCTAACTAATAGCAAAAACATTACTCTTCTACTTTAATTCGCCCCTTGATGACAAAACGCAAAAGTCGGTCAAGAATGGAACGTTCCTCTCTAGTTAGGGAATTATCTAATATAGCGGCCATCAGACCATAACGGTCTAATTCGGTAATATAACCACTATAAGCAACAGAAACAAGCATTTCTTCAATTGCACCAGGAAGTAAGCTAACTTGAGGCATGAACTAAATTTTTAACTCTACACTTTAATTATCTACTGTTTTTCTTCTGGCATTGGTGACTCTAGTTTGAAATTATCCGTGATTTTGCGATTTTAGTAAAGTGAAGTGGATAAGTAAATTTTTGTGATAAGTATCACCAAATAATTAATAATTAATAGTTAATAATTAATAATTAGAGCTGATTTGTAAACTTAGCTAAAAGTCTTATATTACCTAGCTTTCGGGAATTTGGACTTTTGTGGATTATAAGTCGTGAAACCTAAGTATAGCAACCAATTCAGAGTCTTAATATTTACTTTATAAATCAGCTCTTAATAGCTGATAGTCAATTAATTATTCATTAGACATCTCCAGAAAAGAGGGAGTAGGGAGCAGGGAACCCACCCCTAACCCCTCCCAGGAGGGGAAATAATTGACAGTTTATGCTCAATAATTGATTTGATTTTTTATTTTTGGAGATGTCTATTGCCAAAAATATACGATAACTAATTACCCAGATTCTATATAATTCCCCCACTATATTTGAAAAATTGGCGTTGCTGAATACGGGGATGATTGAGACTGAGACGGAGAAACGGGGAGACCGGGATTATGGTTGATACTCTCTGACAAAATCATCCCGCAATTATGCAATGCCGAAAAATTAGTGGTGGGTGTTAATAGAGGTTTGTAGATGCGGAGCAGCTTCTCTTGAGTATCCGCCATTATACTGAGAAGCTGACTGCTGAAAGCTGACTGCTATTTCAATTGTTGAAAATGACTAATACACTACTGGACTGACACATCTAAAATAGTGCGTTATATACAATCCGGTTATATAGTATCTGTTCATAATTGCTGTCTACACTTCAATCTCCGCGTCTCCGTGTCTCCGTGTCTCCGCGTCTCCCTACCATACAATAATTATTCAACCGGATTTGA
>JBFRWR010000758.1:0-4537 GCA_051439685.1 Trichodesmium sp. | reverse complement strand
TCTTTCTCCGCGTCACCGTGTCACCCCGTCACCGCGTCTCTTGACTCGGAGCGCGATACGATAACTAATTACCCGGATTCTATATGACTCCTCCCTCTTTTCTCCTGTCTCCTGTCTCCTGTCTCCTCCCTAATTATTTATAACTGTTCAACCGGACATGATATAATCTCCCATTCTCCTTAAATCGTTAACTTGCGATACTTTGAAATAGCCATGCTTCCAAGAGGGGAAAGAATTGATGATTTATAGAACCCATTTGGGAGCTATAAAATTAGCTGGAGAGATGGGGAGATGGGGAGATGAGGGCTATTTTTATACTTTTTTCCCTATTCTATTTCGGGAAATTCTAACTCCTGTCTCCTGTCTCCTGTCTCCTGTCTCCTGTCTCCTAATCCTCACTTTTGTAAAGATACCAAATGGGTTCTATAGGGGATAATTGATTTGATTTTTGATTATCACCACATGTCTAGTGTTAAAAAACTTATTCCTACTGAGTGCTGAATGCTGAGTGATTCTTAAACAGAATTTTTGAGAAGGAAAAAATATTCCTCCTCATATATTTTTTTTAATTAAAATAACTTAAGACTGGTTAATACCTGCTTCCAGTAATCTTTCCAATCTTGCCGTTGACCAGTATTCTGTAGGGTAGGCGATCGCAAAAATAGACGAAAGCCTAACCAACCATGTCACCTGTTTAAAAGAATCATCTTCATCATCATATTCATCAGGTGGGACTAATACCATAATTTCGACAAAATCTTTTGTTAAAGTAATGGGGAGGCCATAATAACTTTCCTCAGCTTCGATGCGGACTTTATTACCATTTTCTAATGCTTCTTTCAACCTTTGATAGAGAAGATTAGACTTTTTCAACTTTTCTTTTTTGGCCACAATTATTCTCCCTAAGTCTGATGTTGCAATTTAGCACTTTTAATAGCACCGATGCACAACTGTGTGATTAACCCGGAGGCAGTCGCCGCCTTTTGCAACTGACCAAAGTTAATTTAATTGTATGTCTTGAATTTTAACTTGATTGAGAACTTTTTCAACTTATTTACTGCCTAACCTCATTTTATTTTGTCAGGAAACCATTACAGGGAAGCTAGTTAAAATTCAAAAATTAAAAGTCAAAAGTGTTTTTTCTATTGCAAGTAAAACTTAGTTGTGCGCTAGCTAATGGCCATTTGGTCATACAAATAAGGTGTGATATCATGGCGGGATAATTATAGCAGTAGCCACTATAGTTAGGACATCGGGTAATTATGATGATTTATGACGCGAGCAAGATGCTCGCACTAATTGTCGCGCGCCGCCAAGGCGGTTGCTATAATGATAAAAAACTTCTGACTCCTGACTTCGGGTTCCCCTCCACCGGAGGGGCTAGGGGTGGGTTGTCTTCTGCCTCCTGACTCCTCCGTAATTATTTATCACTGTTCAACCAGACATGATATAAGGTGTGAAATCAGGTTCTACTGGTTGGACTGATTTTGTCATTCTGTCAGACATATCCGAGCTGGTTCAAACCATTGAGCTAATCCATTTTGCAAGGCATCAGCAGCTTCTTGGGGGGTCATCTCACCATTAATGACTTTCACTGCGCCATTCTGCATTAGGGAGTAGCCATCGGGTAATCCATCCATTAACTGTGGATACGCCCAACGCACGTCAGTACCACGCCCCTCTTTCAGCTTCAGAAAAGTATTAGCATACTGATTACGAATTTCTGGCACTGCTTTGTGCATGGGAAAAAAACCGGGCAGCTCATTGCTGAATAATTCTGCTGCTTCAGGTGTCATCAACCATTGCAAAAAAATTTTCGCTTCCTGCTTATGCTTTGAGGCAGCATTTAATCCTATGGCAAAATCTGGATGTAACGTTATATAAGCTGGTTTTCCCGCTGGGGGTGGCACGGCAAAAACACTCCAAGTAAGATTAGATGCTTCAGATTCAAAGATAGGAATGTCCCAGGAACCTCCCATCCACATAGCAGCTTTACCTTGTAGGAATAATTGTTGGCTTTCATAGTAACCCAATGTTGCCCGATCTTCTGGCAGAAATGGGGCAATGTCTGCAACTGCTTGAAATGCTGCTACAGTATGCTCGTCGTTGAAGCAGCGATCGCCAGAGCTATACTTCAGTCTTCCTTCCCGTCCCCCAATAAAGTTAGGAGCCAAGTTCATAAAGACAACCTCAGCGATCGCCCACTTATCTTTCGACCCATTGGCAAAGGGTATATACCCGAAATATTTTATGACTTCTGCCGTATAGAGCAACTCCTCCCAGGTAGTAGGCACTTTTAGATTCAGTTCCTTGAAAAGCTCAACATTATAGTAGATACCGTGAGAAACCGCCATAAAAGGTACACCATAAGATTTACCATCATCTGTTGCCCAAGGAGCAAGATTCTCTGACGTAAAGTTGTTGTTTAATCCAGGCAGATTTTCTAAGAGTTCCAGATAACCTTCTTCAAACAACTGTCGTGAGAAGGAAAAAGAACGGAGATAGAACAAATCAGGAGCTACACCTTTTTCTAACAAACTGCTGAGAATTGAGTTGTATTTTGTAGTTGCAGTGGGGATAAATTCTATATTGATGTGGGGATACTTAGTGTTAAATACTGCTAGTATCCGGTTAATCTGTTCTACATCATCCGTTCGCCAGGAACCCAAAGTTAAGGTTACTTGTTCGTCGGTTGCTTTGCCGAAATTATTATCAGTTACTGCGGACTCTTTTGGGGAGAAAGTGCGTTGCTGATCAGAGTTGACAGAAAGTCCTGAAGTAATAACATAGCGGAAGACAAATATAACCCCAATAGTCAAAATTAGTAATGGATAAACTACTAGGCTAATTTTGGCTAAACGTTTGATTAATTTCTCGTTGTCTTTTTTCCATTCTCTATAACTAGCGATCGTGAAGACAAGTCCCAACAATACTAACAGATAAACAATATAGAATATATATTCAATCGCTATTACATAGCCAATTTGTGGCAAATCGCTGGAAAGTCTCTGGTGGAAAAATGATGAAGTTAATAAGGTACTTACACCGATACTAACCCGCGGACCTATTTGTTCTGCAGGGATCAAGAAAAGTAGGTAGGATACACAGATAATTAGAAACAGAGGCAGCAAGTTCTTAATAGCAAAGCTGATTCCATCTCTTTGAATTGAAATAACAGCATTAAACCTAGAATATTCTATATCAGTATCTGAGTTAAAAAATTGGGGATTACCTAGGGTAGAGCTATCTCTAATTATATCCACAAAAAAATTAGCCCTCCTAACTTTCCAGTTAGGAGTCGAACTAAACACCTGGGATCTTTTAAACTTCTTTAAAATTGCTTGATTAGTTTGATTGCGCATCCCTAATAAGTCCTGCACATAGAGCAACTTTTCTCGATGTAAGTCTGAATGGCGGAATTTTAGCTCCAAACTTTGGGTATCAAAGGGGTATTCATGAAAAGCAAAATTCACCTTAAATTTGGCTTTAATTCGATAAAGTCGGTAGGTGATATCGTTGTCTATTTCTTCATCAGCTAGAGGCTGACCTAATTTTATGGTTTCTGCTGAATTAATAAACTCAATTTCATCAAATTTAATTCGACTTGGACTGCGAAACCAAAGATAAAAATCGACCGTATAAGTTGATTGTTTCTGATCTATATCACTCACTTCATTAATATCTATCCCGGTATATACTACCTGGGTTTTTTGCATATATTTACCATTAACCAATAAAATATTTTCTGCTTTTAATTCTTGGTCAAGATTCTCAATCTTCTTCAGATCAGTCACAGGAGAAAGCTGAGTCCAACTGGAAATGAATTTCTGCTGCTGAAATTTGCCAATATAAACCTCTTTAAAAGCATTACCTTGCCGATCAAAGTAAATCAGACCTGTTGTACCTTTAATAGCATTTTTAATCTGATTAATTTTTGCCAGAGTATCTTTAATTTTCTGGCGTTCTGCTGCTAGGTTTTTCCGTTCACCTTGAACGCCAGCCTTTTTCATCCCTTCAATAGCTACTAAGGTAGCATCATAATAGGTAGCTGCTATCGGACTTGGTTCTTGATCGTACTTTTTAAGATACTTATTTCTGAACTGTTGAGCTTTTTCTCCTGCAGTATTAAAAATAAGGTGAGATATGGCATAAATATCATCAGAGAAATACCCCGGTATTGCCTGTTCTTCTGAATAATCTTTTATTAGATCGATAAATCTCGTACTAAGGATGTCACCCCCTATCATGGGATATTCCAAGCCTCTGCGCCTCATTTTGGGAATTAGTTTTGTCGCCTCGCTGGTAGTTGTTGTCAAAAAAATCATCCCAGTTTCATCCTTCTTTGTCTTCGACAAATCTCGGATAATTTGATTACGCATCTTCTCCACATTTTGGGATTTTGGCTTGATATTCCATTTATATTTGACTGTTCCTCCCAAACCTCTGAATTCATCTTCAAAAGCTTTGGCTAGAAATTTGCTATAAATATCATCCTCTTGAATTATGATACTAGCCGTCTGCTGATGCAAAATTCTCT
>JBFRWR010000757.1:0-8995 GCA_051439685.1 Trichodesmium sp. | reverse complement strand
AAGTGCTGGAAGATATTTAGGATTCATAGAAAAACAGGGAAAAATATTCACATTAACTGATGCAGCAAAAGATATTTTCCGTCAACCACATAAACTGAAATCTTTAAAGTTAATCGAAACAATTTTGGGGCACGAAGTATTTAATAACGCATTTAAGTTATCCTTAAAAATAGAGGATGCTCCCTCAAAAGAACAAATTACTAAAATTATGTCTGAAAGTAATTTAAAAATTACAAAGACAACAATAGACAGAAGAGCTTCTACTGTCAAAGGATGGATATCTTGGATTTGGTCACAAATTGACTAAGCAGATATTAAACTAATAATATTATGTAGAGTTGAATTTTTATCTAACAAAATCATCCAATACTTCTTTGACTAGGAAATACAAGGAATTGACATAACCTTACTACTAAATCAGATTAAAATAATTCCAGAACCTGCAAAAATTCCATTTCCACAAGCAGATAAATTTGACAGAATAATAGATTTAATCTCCCTGCTACTAGAAAATGATTTAACTCCAAACGATATTACAGAAAATTATCAGTTTGATAAAAGACAAACAGAATATTATACAAGTGCTGGAAGATATTTAGGATTCATAGAAAAAAGTGGAAAAATATTCACATTAACTGATGCAGCAAAAGATATTTTCCGTCAACCACATAAACTAAAATACTTAAACTTAATCGAAACAATTTTGGGGCACGAAGTATTTAATAACGCATTTAAGTTATCCTTAAAAATAGAGGATGCTCCCTCAAAAGAACAAGTTACTAAAATTATGTCTGAATGTAATTTAAGCATTAACAATACAACAATAGACAGAAGAGCTTCTACTGTCAAAGGATGGATATTTTGGATTTGGTCACAAATTGACTAAGCAGATATTAAACTAATAATATTGTGTAGAGTTGAATTTTTATCTAACAAAATCATGCAAGAATTATTGAATTAGGACATACAAGGAATTGAAATAAGAGATTGAATGTATCAGGAAAGATAAAAATGAGATAGGTAGTAGGGAGTAGGGAGTAAGTCCGAAGAAATTAACACAAATATTTCTCACTTCACTCGTCTAGGAATATATTTACCTAATATCTATCTACTGGATTTCAATTATGAGAAATCTTACCAATTTCGGATATTAGTAACTATTAGTTCTCTTAATACTTATTTGATAAACAGTATCTAAACTCACTACTAACTCAAATTAAAATAATTTCAGAACCTGGAAAAATTCCATTTCCACAAGCAGATAAATTTGACAGAATAATAGATTTAATCTCCCTGCTACTAGAAAATGATTTAACTCCAAATGAAATTACAGAAAATTATCAATTTGATAACAGATAAACAGAATATTACACAAGTGCTGGAAGATATTTATGATTCATAAAAAAACCGGAAAAAATATTTACATTAACCGATAAGGCAAAATATATTTTACGTCAAGCACATAAACTGAAATATTGAAAGTTAATCGAAACAATTTTGGGGCACGAAGTATTTAATCAAGCATTTAAGTTATCTTTAAAAACTGGGGATATTCCCTAACCTGGAAAAATTACATTTCCACAAGTAGATAAATTTGACAGACTAATAGACTTAATCTCCCTGCTATTAGAAAATGATATACATCTAAATGAAATTCCAGAAAATTATCAATTTGATCAAAGAAAAACAGATTATTATACAAATTCCGTAAAATATATTTTGTGTCAACCACATCAACTGAAATATTTCAAATTAATCGAAACAATTTTGGGGCACGAAGTATTTAATCAAGCATTTAAGTTATCTTTAAAAACTGGAGATATTCCCTAACCTGGAAAAATTACATTTCCACAAGTAGATAAATTTGACAGACTAATAGACTTAATCTCCCTGCTATTAGAAAATGATATAACTCCAAATGAAATTCCAGAAAATTATCAATTTGATCAAAGAAAAACAGATTATTATACAAGTGCTGGAAGATATTTAAAATTAATCGCAACAATTTTGAGACACGAAGTATTTAATCAAGCATTTAAGTTATCCTTAGAGATTGGCGATATTCCCTCAAAAGAACAAGTTACTAAAATTATGTCTGAAAGTAATTTAAAAATTAACAATATAACAATAGACAGAAGAGCTTCTACTGTCAAAGGATGGATATCTTGGATTTGGTCACAAATTGACTAAGCAGATATTAAACTAATAATATTATGTAGAGTTGAATTTTTATCTAACAAAATCATGCAAGAATTTTTTAACAATGTCTCCCGCTACCCAAGGTACTTTATCACCATAACCCTTGGCATATTCTTCTTTCTATTTGACCAACTAAAGCCACTTTTAAATAAACCTATTACAGCGATCGCTCTGATTGGCTTAATTATTGGGACATTTGCTTTCCTTACCTTAACTCTACAAGCTATGTTAGGCATAAATGCAACTTAATTAACCTCAAAACAAATATTCTGCTATTAGCTATTAGGACTTTAGGCAAAATAGACCTCTTGCAAAAGTTTTAATTACATTAACTTAAGATGTGAAATAAACAATTTCATCTTCCTACTCCCTATTCCCTGACTTCTGCAAGAAGTCTAATGAAATACAAATTGGTGTAAGTCATATCAGTCTCTAATAACTGATTTATACAGTAAATATCAAGAGGCTAAGTTGTTTGTTATATTCTAGGTTGAGCAATTTACGGCCTCCGATGTTCAATATTTCAAAAAGTCTAGTAAAATAAAAGTTTTAGCTAAGTTAACGAAGCAGCTATAAAAATCTTCCGAAAAAATCCATAATTTCTGCGGTAAACCACTAATAGCGTAGCTTCTCCCCAGGAGGCTAACTGATAAATGAGTGGTCATTCTCATAATTAGCACGATAGATTGGAAGATAGAGTGAGTGGGTAAATCAAATGACTTGTTTCGAGGACATTTATCAATTTTTCCAATCCCCCCCTCCGGTCTATCTAAATAAGGAACTAGCAGTATGCTATATCCTATCTGTATTATTGCAAAGAGACTCTTATGGGACTGAATTGATTGGCGAATTAGAAAGGGGCTATCCTATTTATCGACTTTCTGACACTGTACTATATGCTGCACTGAAATTTCTGGAAGACCAAGGGACAATTATTGGTTATTGGAAAAAAGTTGAAGGCAGAGGCCGTCCAAGAAGAATGTATCAAATGATTCCTGAATGGCGGTCTCAAGCCTTAGATTTAGCAAGACTTTGGTATGAATATACTAATAATTGTCAGATTCGGTCTCAAGTCCAACCATCAAGCTTATAAAATTAACCATCTTCATATTTTAGAGATAGGTGAGTAAAATTTTCTGCTGATATTGGGCTATAACTGACTTTATGTGTTTTTATGCCAATTTTTCAGTAAATTTTAATATAAAAATAGGCCCTAGCTGATGTTTTTGACTAAAACAGCTAGTCTTTTTTTTTTCGTTGTAAACTTATGTAAAATAGAAGACATAAAATAACCATTCAAATCTAGAATTATATGAATAATACGGCTTTAATATCGTCATTTATACTGACGCTTTTATCTAGCATCGGTCTAGTTTTTTTTATCAAAGCATCAGTCAAAGCTCGGACTAAAAATCTCAAACTGATAGCTGAACAGGAAGCAGACTTGCTTTTAAATCAGTTAAAAGAATATTTTGATTATCGAGCTTACCGAATTGTTGGTATAAACTCTGATCAAAATCAGCTTACATTTGAAGGAGTAGTTCGTCCTAGTTTGTTTTTAGCATTGTTTTTAACTCTATTAGCAGCAATAGGTTGTTTATGTTTTGGATTGGCTTTATCCATGTTAGTACCTGAATATGGCCAATACTTAATCTGGCTAGTGGTAGTATCACCCTTAGCAGGTATTTTTTATTGGCAAAAGTCTAAACGTCCAGAACAAGTTGATCTGAAACTTGAAGGAATATTTACTGAAGGTTCTCAAACCAAAAGTCTACTATCTATAACTGCTCATAAAGACGAATTAGCAGCTTTACAAACAGCTTTAAATTTAAAAGCATACCAACAACCCAACTAAAAATATAAAACTTATTCATAAGTAACTTAATTTTGGTAAGCTGTAAAAAAAAAATAACTAAGAGTTCAAGTCCATTGGCAGATGGAAGTTTGAACTAATAGTTACTTCGGCTTAATTAAGCCATAAAATCTGTAATTTATGAAATGACTACTTAAATTAAAGTACGTGGGAATGCTATTTCGGCATTACCCACTTACTTAATACAAGTATCAATTTTTCATTCTTGGTCATAACTAATAAAAACATTTCAGAGCGGTCATTGAAAAAACTTTTGAGGCAAAGCCTTAAACTTGACTTATACTTGGAGTAGAACTAAGCAACTGTTTCTTTTCAGGTGTCTTTAGTTCAGTCAAAACTTTCAAGCTAGGAAACAAGAAGTGATTTTCTTCAACATACTGGGCTCCAAATAAACCTTTTTCAGCCCAGAAGTACCGATCAGTAGTATGCTCGTTTCTTCTGACTAAAAGTACAGCAGGGGGCACTATACCTTGGGCATGAATAAATTTTCGGGCAGCAGTGACAGGTTTATCTTCACCACTTTCAATACTATACTGAGCTACTTGCTCAAGAATCCTGCGTCCCTCTTGTCTACGACGACTTTTGCGCTTACGTCTTCTAGCCAATTTCCTTACCTCCTGTGTTAGCCGATGGGTGTAGTTATGGCTACCAAATTTGATAAGATTATATAAATTTTCGCGGAAAAACTCAAGTGTTTTTAATATTTTGATACAAAAGATACACTTTAGATTTAAAATAGCCCAACAAATTCTGAATTATCTAAAATCTAAAAACGCCCATCTTTAGTGGATAATCCCACCAATAGCTCCAATGCTAATGCCCAGTAGTAGAGAATTTATTAGACTTTGCCGTTCACAAATAGCTCTTGTGTCCACTTGGGGTGCTTCCTTAAGCGTAGTTTATTTAACAGAAAAACTTGCAGAAGGAGGTGACGCCAAACTAATTCCTATTATTACAGAGCCAGAAACGTCTGAAAATTGTGAAGCAATTTCGCTATTAAAAGCAACGTCAGAAATACAAACATTAGAAAACCTGCCACAATTACCCGCATCACCTTTAAGGATAGAGAAAAATTCTTTGATTTTAGAGCCAAGTAATGGGACAAAAGAATCAAATCATGGATGGACAAAAAATCATCCTTGGCCACAACGTCAAATTGTTTTACCATTAATCCATGATGGAGTAGTGATGGGATTACTTGTCACAGCGAGAGAAGACCGACCCTGGAATCAACAAGAAAGAACTCAAATTCAAGAAGTGGCTCATACTATTGCCATAGCCTGTATTTTAGATCAACGTTCTGAATGGTTAAAGCGACAATTTCAGCAACAACAAAAGTTACAAATTCAACAGTATGATCGGATGCACGATATACTGCATCAGTTGAAAAGTCCATTAACTGCAGTTAGAACTTTTGGTAAATTATTACTGAAAAGATTTTTACCACAAGACAAAAACTGGAATATAGCTAATAGTATTTTACGGGAAAGCGATCGCCTCAGAGAATTAATAGCAGAAATTGATGAAACTGTTGATATTGGAGAGAAATTTTTGAGTATTTCTGTTGATAGTGAAGACCTGCAAAACACGACTCAAAATGAAGATTTAGAAAAAATAATAGAGACTGATCAAGAAGTTTATCCAAAACTTAAACCCCTACGACTTTTACGAGGTTCTAATTTTTTAGAATCTGTTTCAGTTCAACAAGTATTAGAACCTTTATTAGTTTCAGCTCAAGCAATTGCTGATGAAAGTAATATAGATTTACAAGTTGAATTTCCTCAGAATTTGCCAATTGTACAAGCTAATTCTAAAGCTTTACAAGAGGTCTTAAGTAATATTATTGATAATGCGTTAAAGTATACTCCAGCCGGAGGAAATATTTATATAAAAGTAGCAACTTTACCAGTACCAGTAAATAATAATCAAATCAAAAAAATGCTAGGAATAGCTATTAGTGACACAGGTTATGGAATTCCTAACCAAGATTTAGCACATTTATTTGAGAGAAATTATCGTGGAGAAAAAGCTAAAACAAATATTCCTGGAACAGGATTAGGGTTAGCTATTGCTCGTGATTTGATCCATGAAATGCAAGGTAAAATTCAAGTCAATTCTCCTGTAGAAAAAGATTTTTTACCTAATGATTTACAAAAGCAAAATTTAGTAATTAATAGTGGTACTACAGTAGTTGTATGGTTAAAAATCTTAAACAATTAATAGTATTCATAAGTATAGCTATCCTATTTTATTCGTGTCAAAAATCTTACTGCTTTTTAGGGAATAGGGAACAGGGAACAGGTAGGAGTTTCAGTTTTTTTATTTATTGCTCTGCTGATTAAATATCAAAGCACTGATAGATATTGATTTCAGCCTTTTTGGGTCTAAAAAAAGTGCAAGGTTTTGGCTCTAAAAAGCGCAAAAAGCTAGTATTTGAGGATGATTATGGCAGAAAAATCTTGGGACAATTTTGACGACTACCTCCTCTAGAATTTCCATTTCTCCTGTCTCCTGTCTCCTGTCTCCTGTCTCCTACCCCTAGCAAAAGAACTTTCCATACGCAAACCCTAATTATCCATTATTAATTGCTAAAAAATAATCCCCTCTAGTGTTGCTTAAGAGGGGAAATATTGACTAAGGTGATTTTTAGAAACTGATGGGAAATTTTAAAAAACCTAATTAGGGTTTGCGCTCATCGAGGTAACAGTCAGGATAGCTAAGGTAATGGAGCTTTTTATATTCAGTTTATCTCCTAGTTATTGGATAGTTTAGCCTCAAAATACTAAGATTTTCTACTGAAATTCCAGAAACTTTCTTCACATAAAATTGCCGAAACAGTTGCCTATTATCTCCCATCTCCGCGTCCCCGCGTCTCCGCGTCCCCGCGTCTCCGCGTCCTAAGCGTCCTACCCCCAGCAACCAATTTCCATAATTAACCACCCGCGACTGCTGGCACAATACTTACTTCATCACCATCTTTCAGAGATGTTTTTGTTCCCTCTAAAAATCTAATATCTTCGCTGTTAACGTAGAAATTTAAAAATCTTCTAGGTTCTCCCTGATCATCACACAGACTTTTTTTAATACCAGGAAAGCTAGTTTCTAGAGAGTCTATTAATTGTGAGATATTACCTCCGCCACATTCAATTTCAATTTTTGCTTTGTCTTCTGCTTTATTTTCGGTAAACTTTTGCAGTGGGGTAGGAATTAAAACTTTAACTGCCATAACTTAGTAATTTCTTTGTTTAACTAATAGTTGACGATACTTAATTTGTTTGTAGATATTTATTTTAGGTCTTGATTCGGAAATAATAGCGAAGTTTTAAGGAAAAAATTATGTTTTAAATAAGTAGGGGCAATTCATGTTTGCGGAGCATTCCGTAGGAAATTGCCCCTACTGTTTTCGGTTGCCACTGAGATATTTGCAGAGCATTCCGTAGGAAACTGCCGGAAAACCTAGTTTCTGAGTAGGAGACTAGCTGATAGCTGATAGCTGATAGCTAACAGCTAGTTAAACCAAAACTTGTTGCCAGTCTAAACGCTCTAATGTTTGGGCGCGTTCCCAAGCACGCTCGAAACTGTCTAACTTAGCATCTATTGTTAGAGGTTCGCCAATTTCACCTTGTACTGCTTCTTGAGTCTTCAAACCATTACCTGTAATATAAGCAACAGTAGTTTCTTCAGGGTCAATCTTGCCTGCTTCTGCTAATTTTTTCAATACAGCAATAGTTGTTCCTCCAGCAGTTTCTGTAAAGATACCTTCTGTTTCTGCCAATAACTTCATACCTTCAATAATTTCAGCATCAGTCACAGACTCTATATTACCGTTTGTTTTCCGAGCTACTTCTAATGCGTAAATTCCATCTGCTGGGTTGCCGATCGCGATGGACTTGGCGATAGTATTTGGTTTAACTGGAGTAACAAAGTCCCGGCCTTCTTTAAATGCTTGAGCTACTGGAGAACAACCTTCTGCTTGCGCTCCACTAAAACGAACTGCTTTATCTTCTACTAAACCTGTTTTGACAAATTCTTGGAAACCCTTGTAAATTTTGGTGTAGAGGGAACCAGAGGCAATAGGAGCAACTACATGGTCTGGTAATTTCCATCCCAACTGTTCGGCAACTTCAAAACCAAGAGTTTTGGAACCTTCAGAATAGTAAGGGCGCAAGTTAATATTGACAAAACCCCAACCATAGGTATTTGCTACTTCACAACAGAGGCGGTTTACTTGGTCGTAGTTACCTTTAACTGCCATAAGTGTTGGGTTGTAAATCAGAGTACCCAGAACTTTTCCTGCTTCTAAGTCAGAAGGAATAAATACACAACAGTCTAAACCTGCTTTGGCAGCGATCGCTGCTGTGGAGTTGGCCAGGTTCCCTGTACTTGCACAGGATACTGTAGAAAAACCTAGTTCTCTCGCACGAGTCAGGGCAACTGATACTACCCTATCCTTGAAACTCAGGGTAGGCATATTTACCGCGTCATTTTTGATGTAGAGATTTTTTAGACCCAGGCGACGAGCTAAACGTTCTGATTTTACTAGGGGAGTCATACCTGTTCCTACATCTATAACGTTATCTGTTGTTACTGGTAGGAAGTGACGATAACGCCAGATGGAGTTGGGGCCTGCTTCAATGGTTGCCCGACTCACTATTTGACTCAGCTTTTCATAGTTGTATTTGACTTCTAGAGGGCCAAAACATACGTCTTCACATATATGTTTGGCTTCTAGGGGATACTCTTCTCCACATTCTTTGCATTTGAGTGTCTCTATGGCAGTTTCTGTGGTCTGATTGTGAGTTGTGATTGCCTGAGTCATGGTTTTTACTCCCTACTTCATTTCTGAGAACTATTTAGCATTCTCTGAATACTAGCATGGCTAAAAATCACCGTCAACCATACCCGACAAAAATAGTCGGGATT
>JBFRWR010000756.1:0-19414 GCA_051439685.1 Trichodesmium sp. | reverse complement strand
CTACTCCCTACTCCCTACTCCCTACTCCCTACTCTCTACTCCCTATTCCCTATCTCATTAGATCAATGTACTTCACGAACCTCTATAAACTCTATAAATAAGAACTTTGACTAATTAAAATTATTTGGAAAGATTTAGTCAACTCTTACTTTTGATATTTGATTTGAACCTCGGTATTATTACTTAAATAACTTGATTTTCTCAATCTCATCAGAGTAATTTTACTCAATTAATTTAGGGGAAAAAGAACCTTGAGTAACTAAAATTATCAGAGATAATTAGGCAAATTTTGCTTTTGACTTTTGACTTTTGACTTTTGACTCAACCAGTTATTAGCTAATCTTCAAGTATAATTTATTGAATCAGTTATTATTTATAGTTCTATGGAAAACCAAACAAGTAACAATTTCCCAGATATATCTTTTAATCAGTGGGATGTAGAACTTTATGAGAGTAAACATTCTTTTGTTTCTAATTTAGCAACAGATTTATTGGAATTGCTAAGTCCTCAAACTGGTGAAAAAATTCTTGACCTTGGTTGTGGTACAGGTCACATGACCTACAAAATTACTACGAAAGGAGCAAAAGTGATAGGAATTGATAATGCTCCGATAATGATAGAAGCAGCTCACCGTTGTTATCCAGATATTAAATTTTTAGTAGGAGATGGAGTTAATATTGAGGTAAAAGAAACATTTGATGCTGTATTTTCTAATGCTGCCCTACATTGGATTCAAAAACCACAAAAAGCTATTAGTAATATTTGGCGGGTACTGAAACCAGGAGGTCGTTTTGTTACGGAATTTGGAGGAAAAGGTAATATTGCCACAATTATTCGTGGTATTTATGAGGCTTTAGATGATGCTGGTTTTAGTAGTAATAAAGAACTTAATCCTTGGTATTTTCCTAGTATTGGAGAGTATGGAACTCTTTTAGAATCGGAAGGTTTTGTGTTGACTTTTGCTACCTTATTAGACAGACCAACTAAACTTGAAGATGGGGAAAATGGTCTCCGAAATTGGATTAATATGTTTGCTACTAGCTTTTTTCAAGGTATTCCTGAAAAGAATAAAAATACAATTATTGCTGGGATTGAAAATAAACTGCGCCCTAAACTATATAAAAAAGGTAGATGGATAGCTGATTATAAGAGAATTAGAATTATGGCTTTTAAGGAAGGTAAATAATGGATAATTGATAATTGATAATGGATAATTGATAATGGATAATTGATAATGGATAATTGATAATGGATAATTGATAATGGATAATTGATAATTAGAGCAGGTTTAGAATGTTTAGAGTTAGATAGAAAATTAGAGATTTAAAAAACTCTTTCATTATTAATTATCAATTATTAGGAGAGGTTTTATACCTTAATTTTTCGGTAAGTCAAATGAATAAATAAATAATGAAGTTATTATTTAAGTTTTTACGGTTATAAACGTAAATTAAATAAGACAAAAAAAATATTGTTTGTGCAACTAAAACTTATTGAGATATTGACAGTAATTAATTTTCTCCTGTTTTATTTTATTCTCATTCCCGATCCAGAATTATTGATATGTATTACTAATTTATATTTTATTTTACTTGTAGTGTTTCTAAACATTAATACTTTCTATAGCATTTGCCAATGAGATGTAAATCTAGGTTGAGTCTTTTTCTAATAAAAAATATTGTCTTTAGTTCCCATTGATTTTTGTGCAAAGCAAGTATTAAATTCTGTTTTGCCTTCTTTATCTTTACTGTTACCTTTTCCCTTTACTAATAGAACTAGCTTGCAGCATTTCAAATGAAAATTCTATATCATTTTACTGTTGAATACTGATAATTAATAGAGAAAAGATAACAGGATAAAAATTAAGGAAGTTTGATTGAACCTCCCTATCAGAGAATTTTCTAATTTTTAAGATTTAAAGTAATTTCTCAAGTGCGGTCTTGAAAGTTTCATAAGGAGAAACACCAACTATATTTTCTACAAGTTCACCACTTTTAAAAAACATTACAGCCGGAATGCTACGAATACTAAATTTATTAGCAGTTTCTTTGTTTTCAGAAATATCCAGTTTGACTACTTTAGCACGACCTTCATATTCTTCAGCTAACTCATCAATTAAAGGACTAATTTTTTTACATGGACCACACCAGGAGGCTGTACAATCTACAACAAATATAGTCTCAGAAGTTAAAAGAGTATCAAATTCACTGTCATTTATGTAAGTTGCTGTACTCATGGAAATACCTGATATGATTAATTATCATTGATCATATAGCAATTATTGTAATGATGAACTACAAATTTTTAGGCTTTAGAGAATAGATTTAATTTTGTCTAATTATTTACTCATGTTATTTTTCTATAGCACTAGGTTAATTGGTTAGGACATTCATAAATCCTGTAATACTTTAACATTCTACTGTTTCCTATTCCCTAGCGCGTAGGGCTATATTATTTCGAGCATCAATCCATTCCTTGGCACGTTTAATTGCCTCCTTTCGAGAAGAAGCATAAGGTACTGCAACAACACAACCTAATTTGTAATTAGCCCAAACTGCATAAGTAGGATATCCATTCATTTCACCTTGGTCTATTTCAACTTTCCAACCTTGATATTCAAAGGCAAGTGTAATATTAGGAAAATCAGGTTCAATCATTCTAGTGTGACTAAATTAGCTATGGTTATCTTAAAAATAGTTCCAAATTAAAAATCGGAAATTATAATATTTTACTGACTAATATTAATAGATCTCTCCGAAAAAGATATAGATTTTTTGCAGCGGTAGGGAACAGGGAACAGGGAACAGGGAACAGGGAACAAGTAAGATATTTTTCCGACAAAGGTATAAAAAAAGATTTTTTCTGGTGACTTTTTCTTTCTTTAGCTAATATAATCAAAAGGTTTATTTATTGTCCGGAGATGTTTAATGTTATCAACTATTGCATCAAATTTTGGAAAGTATCTACTAAGGGGATAAAATTTTTTGCTTGTTCCCTATCCTACTCCCCATCTTTTCCTACCCCCTATTCCCTACTCCCTACTCCCTACTCCCTAAAAGCAGCATAAACAGCTTTGACATTATACCAATTTAAAAATATCCGAGAAATTTCTAAAGCTAATTGTGATTTACCTCGGTCAATTAACCATTGCAAAAAAATAGCCATTGTCTTTTCATTTAATCTCCCACCTAATGATAAAACTCCCCATAATAACCTGTGTATCCAAGTCATTTGAATCATCATTTTAACTTCCCAAGTCGGATGTTTTTGATAAAATAAAACTCCCATTTTTCCTCTTTGAATTTCTCTTTCAATCATTCCTGGTAACTGATTTAAAGCAAAAGGTGGATGCCAATGATAACCAACAGCATCCGGGCATTTAATCAATTTTAAATCTAATTTTTTTAACCGAACTCCTAACTCCAAATCTTCCCAACCATACTGTTGAAAAGAAGTATCAAATAACCCCGCTTCTATTAACCAATGACGAGCGATCGCCACATTTCCTGTTGCAAAAAAAGCTGCTGAAAAATCTGTTAATTTATAAGGCTCGGAAGTGGGAAAATCAAAATTACAAGTATTAATTACTCTGCCATAAGTAAATATACGGTTTGATTCTTTTCCATATTTGACTAGAGTATTTGCGTGGGATTGCAGAAAAGAATCTGTTACAACTAGGTCACTATCAATAAAAATAATAAAATCCCCCTTGGCCTTTTCAACTCCTAAATTTCGAGCTGCTGCTGGCCCCTGGTGAGATTGAGTCAAAAGTTGGACATGGGGAAATTCTGTTGCTTTGGCCTTTAAGTAAGAGATGGTGTCATCCGTCGAACCATCATCAACAACTATTACTTCATATTCAGAGATAAGTTGGTCATAAACCTGACTTTCCAGAGCGCGAAGACATTTTTCTAAAATCGGTTTGCGATTATAAGTCGGAATAATTACACTAAAAAACATTTTTTCTCCTCAGTGCGGTAAAAAGGGAAATTTGGCATCTCTAGAAATTTGGAGACCAAACTCCTTACCGAAGTAATTCTATATTTTTGATTATGTATATAGTGAATTGTGGTATCACGCTTTTTGGGAACTGCTATATTCACAAAGACTTAAGAAAAATTTCTACTTTTTCTGGAATAGTGGGTTATGAGGTATAAAGTGCCAGAATCTAAAAAAGTGTTATATAGCTATTACCTTGACAAACTTCTAGGAGTCTAAGCATCGCACCTAGAGATTGCTAAATGTTGTTTGCGTAGCATTTTGGTCTCGAACACTAAGCCAGAGATTATTCATAACTTCTGACCTATAACTTCTGACTTCTGACTCCTGCATAGCACTATATTCCCCACTTTTGCAACTTCAACTATTAAGATACGCTCAAGAATCTGTACTTTACCTGACAATAATCATATAGTTTTAGTCTGATAATCAAAACTCAGTTGTTAATCTTACAAAAAAATCTATGAGTCGTGCCACAAAAGTTGTACTAGCATATTCTGGTGGAGTTGATACCTCCGTTTGTATTCCCTACCTCAAAAATGAATGGGGAGTTAAAGAAGTAATTACTGTTGCTGCAGATTTAGGTCAGGGAGATGAGTTAGAAGGAGTTCGGAAAAAAGCATTAGATTCTGGTGCAGTAGAATCTCTAGTTATAGATGTGATTGAACCTTTGATTAAAGAATATGCTTTTCCGGCTATTCAAGCAAATGCTCTCTATGAAAATCGTTATCCTCTGGCAACAGCATTAGCTCGTCCTTTAATTGCTAAAATTTTAGTAGACGCAGCAGAAAAATATGGTGCTGATGCTATTGCTCATGGTTGTACGGGAAAGGGTAATGACCAAGTAAGATTTGATGTTGCTATTGCGGGACTGAATCCTAAAATTAAGATTCTTGCTCCAGCGCGGGAGTGGGGAATGAGTCGTGAGGAGACTATTGCTTACGGTGAAAAGTATGGCATTCCCGCACCAGTGAAAAAATCTTCTCCTTATAGTATTGATAAAAATTTATTGGGGATGGCGATCGAAGCTGGGGAATTGGAAGACCCTTGGGTGGAACCTCCTGAAGAAATTTATAACATGACGAAGGCGATCGCTGATACTCCGAATGAACCGGAATATGTTGAGATTGGTTTTGAGCAGGGTATTCCTGTTAGTCTTAATGGTAAAGCGTTGAATGGTATTGAGTTGATTACTCAACTTAATCAGATAGCGGGTAATCATTGTGTTGGTCGTATTGACATGATTGAAAACCGTCTGGTGGGGATTAAGTCACGAGAAATTTATGAGTCTCCAGCAATGTGTGTTTTAATTCAAGCGCACCGGGACTTGGAAAGTTTAACTTTGACTGCGGATGTAACTCGTTATAAGCGGGGTATTGAGGAGACTTATAGTCAGTTAGTTTATAACGGTTTGTGGTTTAGTCCGTTGAAGGGTGCGTTGGATGCTTTTATTCAGCAGACCCAAGAGAGGGTGACTGGTGTTGCGCGAGTGAAACTATTTAAGGGTAGCGCGATGGTTGTTGGTCGTCAGTCTGATAATTCTCTGTATAGTTATGACTTAGCAACTTATGGTGCGGAGGATGAATTTGACCATAAAGCAGCGGAAGGATTTATTTATGTTTGGGGTTTGCCGACTCGTGTTTGGTCGGAGAAACTTAGGGGTTAAATAAATTGGTGATTTTTTAACTTTAATTAGTTATTCCTGTAGGGATGAAATAGTAGTCTCTACGGGAATAATTTTAAAGAGAGGTTTTGTTTGAGAAAGAATCAAAAAATTAAGGTTTTCAATTACAGAATAAATATTTTTCTAATCCTGAGTTTCTGATTCCTCATTCTGCTCTGATTTTTTCTTTTTTCTAGTTCCTGAATTTGGCAGATATAAATTAATCTTCTGCATTTTTTCTGACAAATTTTTTTGTGATTGTTGAAAATCTTTACTTATCTTCTGTCCTACCTTAAGAGATTGTTGAAACTTTTCACTTATCTTCCGTGCTTTCTCATCTAATATAGTGGTATCCAGCATTATAGTATCAGGAATAGGTTGCTCCAATAATTTTTTTATATCCTCAATAGCTTGCTTAACTGCAGCATTATCTAAATCTAATCTAGTAGTATCAATGGCTAATTTAGCAATATTAATTTTTCGCTCTTCAGAAACTAATTTAGAGTAATAGTCATCAATAATTCTTTGTTCCAAAAGTTTTCTCATATCCTCACTCTGCTTATCATTATAAATTTGCTCATCATTTAGTGATTCATTATCAGCAATTTGATTAGTTTCTTCAATTGAACGAGGATTAATATCAAGCTTAAATTTATCTTTAGCATATTCAAGAAAACGTTCAGGAGTATACATCCAAAACTGTTGTTGTACGTTTTCTTTAAACTCACGTCTCAGTTCTATACGAGGAGAAGTTATTTTACCATTTTTCTTATTCCACCAGTCTTCTTTATTATCACGAGTAACAAAAATTATAGGTTGAGAATTTTCCTTAGCAAAATCTAAAATTTGTTTCCACAGGATAAAATCTCCGTACTGTTTTGTACCAAAAAATTAGGTTTAAAGCCTCCCATTTTAAGGGGATGAAAAAATTATTTAATTCAGTATTTCAAGTCTCCGACTTTCGTCGGAGGTTCACTGATAACTGATAAGTGAAATGACCTTCCTTTTTTTTATCTTTTTTATCTCCAAAACCAGGAGGTATTGATTTATTAAATCTAGTTTCACCTTCCTTGTATAATTTTTCTAAAGTTTCCTCATCATAAGATTTTCCTACCTTTGAATCAAACAGCAAGAGTATTTTTTCTAGAATCTTATCTTCCAGAATCTTACCCTCATCAGTTTGAGGTAAATAATGATTATTTTCTAGTATTTCGATTTTTTCTCTTAATACTCTTGCTACTTCGTCAACTGCATCAAAATAACTTTTCTGCTCATCAAATAGAACTTCTATTTCTTTAGAAATAAATCTTCCTACCTGTGAAATTCTACCTTTGAGACTATTAAAATTATTTCGTTCTTTTTTCCAATCCTCAACTATTGATATAGCACCCTCAAAAGATTCTTTCTCTTCATTTATAACTCCCTCCCGATCCTCAAAAAATTCATCTGCTATTTGATAAGGTAGCCATATTCTATCTTTGATATGTTCTAATATTCGGAAATAATCATCTGATGTAGAACTCGATACACGATAGAAATCTAATAAAAAATTTGTATCGAAAACAAAAGTTGCTTTTTCCCATAATTCTTGAAAATCAGCTTCAGAAAGAGGAAGTCTCCAAGAGAATAAATTTTTCATACAAATTTTACCTACATAGTTCTGGAAGAATTTTAAATGTAAGCATTCAGCTATTAGCAGTCAGCGGTCAGCTCTTAGTTTTTCAATGCAAAAAGTAAGCAGTCTTTTAGCTTCCCATATATATTTATGGCTGGAAATTATAGATTTGTCTCAAAAGCTAATAGCTGATAGCTGAAGGCTGAATGCTTACTTTTAAATAACCTTTTCCTAGTTATTTTAATTTGATAATTACATAATTAGGACTTACGCAAAGAAACCCGGTTTCTAGGATAAATCGTTGTTTTTAATAAAATATGTCTACGATAAACTGGGTTTCTGGGTTCTCCTGCGTAAGTCCTGATAATATCTAAAAAAAATAGTTTTGACTTGAAAAATGATTGTTACTGAGTACAAACTTGACCATGAAATAGCGGAAAGATTTATCTATGTTTAGGACTCGCTGACTGCTGTTTAACTAGAGAAACTTAGAAGTTTTCCTCTGGAAATAAAGTATTAAATCTGAATCTTTTTGTAAATACCTAATTTTTCATTACCAAGGATTACCAATAATAGTAAAAGCTGCCCAATAGTAAGGATGAGATAAATTTTCATCTGTATATTCTGATAAATTATCTGGCAATTTTACCTGACTATTAGAACCATGTAATTCACCATTTTTGAAACTTACTTCTCCTTTTAACATTGCTATTTGTGCCTTTCTAAGTGCTTCTGTTTTGATAGGAATTTTTTGAAAGTTTTGATAAAATTCATTCATTAAAGCCAAAGTTCCCACATCACTAACATACCAAAGACTTGCCAAGGCAGATTTAACTCCAGCTTGCACAGCTAACCCAGCAAAACCCAATTCTGCTTGTAGATTTCCGACTGCAGTTTTACAAGCACTTAAAACTAATAATTCTACTTTGGGTTTATCCAATTTCAAATTTCTAATATCATCTAATCCCAGTTTTTCTCCTTGCCAAAATTGAATATAAGAATTACTTGGTTGACCTGAATTAAACTCAGCATGAGTAGCTAAATGAATAATTCCAAAGTCTTGTTTTTCTCGTTGCTGTTGTAAATTTTCAACTGTAAAATCCTGATTAATAAATGTTTCGCCTTGCCACAATTCTTCTACAATTTGTTTTAATTCTACGGGTACAGCAGGTAAAGATTGATGGTCGAGAAATTCTGATGCTCCCATTCCTAATACCTGCATATTTCTCCTCTGATTATAGTCAGTTTCAATCATATTAAAAGCAGGAATTAGAGCAACATTATATTTTTCTATGAGAAATTTTTCTCCATCATGTAATACGGAGAATGGTAAACTCCGTAAACCAGGTCCTAAACAAAAAAGAATAGTATCTACTTTGTTTTTTTCTAATTCTGACTCAATTGGCTCTACTATCCACTGATAAATTTTTTGAGCAGGATTTAGATATGATTCTGTATAACGCATCCTCGGATTTGTAATTTCCATAGCTAATTTTTTTACTGTACTTACTACAATCTTTCTTTCAGCATCAGTAATACTATATAAAACTGGAATTTTCTTAGGAGTAATTAATACTAATTGTATTTGTTTTTTACGAGGCCATACCCAAACAACAGCAGCTTTTTTATCAGTTTGATATTGCCATAGATAAAGTTGTTTAGCGATAGTTTCGGCAGTTAAGGTAAAACTGGAAAGATTAACCCCAAAATAATTTTCATAGGCTTTTTCCCAGGTTTGTTCGATTCTATTAACAATTTCTTTTGCTGCCTGATTTTCTAATAGTTCATCCCATTCTGACTCTTGAAGAGCAAATGCTGGTTGTTTTGATAATAAAATATTTGAGCTAATCGTACTCAGGCAGATTAATGTAAATAAGCAAAATAGAATTATCTTTTTTTTCCATTTATTTTTAAACATAATTTTACTTCCAAATTTTTTTTGCCTATTCTATAAATTGTGATTTATTGGAAAATTTATGGATAAATAGGTGGGTTTAATTATCTGTACAATAGCAATGAAAATTCAAAATAGTTAATTTTTTTTAATAAGTTGCTTCTAGATTCTTTTTCAGATTATTTAGTTTTTTTACACAGCATTCGGTAGAAAACTTTTATTTATGCCTACTAAACTGTTTCAGTTAAAATGATGCAATAGATTTTAATTTATGGGTTGATTAATCTCCCCTCTCTTCCCACGCCTCCCACACTCTTTTATTTAATGTACTAAATTAGTTGAAACAGTTCACTACCTACTTAGCTTAAATATCGCAATTTTATTGTTTGTGTCAGAAGTTATTTTTTCTACTTTTCTTATCTTTAGGATTGAGAATAAAAAAATACAGAAATTAAAAAACAAAGATTAAATAAGTTAAAATTCAGTCTTTCTAAATTATGTAAGTAATAAAATTCTCATTCCTGAGCTTTCTTTAAAGTTTGATTTATTTACCTAATTTAGAGAAAAAATAAAGTATAAAAAGGTTAATTTGTTGAATAATCTCTGTACAATGGTCTACACTGTAAAAAATAAGGTCTCAAGTCTTTGGCTTCAGACAGAATTACTAATAATTGATAACTGATAACTGATAACTGAAATGACACCTCCAGAAACTAATACTCCTCCAGAGGATTCCAATAATAACAATTTAGCGCCTATAAGTTTAAAAGAGCCAGAAAATAGGCTAAATGATAGTGATATTCGCCAAAATTCAGAAGAAGAAGATGATGATTATCTTGACCAAGTTCCTGATGAAGTTGAGATGTCTATTTTTGACCATCTCGAAGAGTTACGGATGCGAATATTTTATTCTTTAATAGCAGCAGTAATTACTATAATAGGATGTTTCTTAGCAGTTAAACCGATTGTCCAATTTTTAGAAGTTCCTGCTCAGGGAGTAAAATTTCTCCAACTCGCTCCAGGAGAATACTTTTTTGTAACTCTAAAAGTTGCAGCTTATAGTGGTTTTCTGTTAGCAAGTCCTTTCATACTTTACCAAATAATTAAGTTTGTTTTACCAGGTTTAACTGTTAGAGAAAGACGGTTTCTCGGACCTATTTTTTTAGGTTCTACAGTTTTATTTGGATTGGGATTAGTATTTGCTTATTTTGCAATTGTACCAGCAGCTTTGAAATTTTTTATTGGTTACGGTGCAGAAGTAGTAGAACAAGCTTGGTCAATTGAAAGATACTTTGAATTTGTATTATTATTAATGTTTAGTACGGCATTAGCATTTCAAGTTCCGATTCTCCAATTTCTGTTAGGTATTGTGGGAATAGTTAGTTCTCAACAAATGCTTGCTAATTGGAAATATGTATTATTAGGTTCTACAGTTTTAGGAGCGGTTTTAACTCCTTCAACTGACCCTTTGACTCAAAGTTTATTAGGTGGAGCAGTTGTTACTCTTTATCTAGGAGGTAGTCTGGTTGTTAAGTTGATTGGCAAATAAAAAATAGTTATTTTTTTTGAATCTTAATACTTGCAAATTTTAACGTAAAAGTTGAAAAATATTGCTTTTTGATAGCTGAAGTTATTTTAGTATTGTGGAAATAATTACAACAAAATTCTAAGTATATAAAGTAGAGAATATTTATTAATCATTAAATGTTCACAGTGCGGGCATCTTGCCCGCTAAAGTAGCCTAATTCACCAATGTGAAATATGCTGTATTTCTCTAAAAATTCTATTTGGTTGGAAATATTATTGTTAGGTTATACAGTTTTAAGGTAAGCATTCAGCACTCAGCAATCAGCTCATAGCTTCATTACAATTAGAGTTGATAACTAGAGCTAGTCGCTATTGTTCTTCAATTCTCTGGTTAAAAATATAGTAGTATAGTAGAAATTCAGCAAATGTTTGCTTTATTGATTAAAAAGCTGTTAACGAAGTTCCTCCGTAGGAGGCTAGCTGTTAGCTAATAGCTGAATGCTTACGTTTTAAGAATAGTTCTAACTCTTTCAACTGAGCGATCAAGAAAGTCTCAAAGCTCTTTTTTTCAAGGGATAAAAAAAGAAAATTTCCTAATTTTTTATTTGCCAATCAAAAATGTGGGAGCCAATATATTAATTATAGTTGCTATAAATTAAATCCCAAATAAAGTATTTATTCGATTTCTAATCCAAACCAAAGCAGTTTCTGCAGATGCTTCTTCCTCATCTAATAATCCTAAATTTTTTAAAGTTTCTAAACGTTGAGATAATTCTTCAGAAATTTTGTCTGCTAATCCTTGATGTTTAGCCAAAAGATTTTGTATATTTTCTTGGTCTACTACAAATAAAATTGTATCTTCCATCGCCGAAAGACTAGCTGTTCTAGTTACCCCTAATATTGGAGAAATTTCTCCAATAAATTCGCCTGCATATCTGGTTGTAATATACTTATTAGCTTTTGCTGAAAATACTTTTACTGAACCAGAAAGTATGATATAAAATGAATCCCCAGGTTCTCCTTCTCTACAGATTATTTCACCTCTAGGAATAATTTTTCTATAGCCATTTTCAATTACTTCTCTGAGTTCCAGATTATTACATTTTTGGAAATAACTAATCTGTCGTAATAAATCTCGTAAATTCCATTTTGAGGGTTGACTATGAGTCTTGGGTTGATTTTTAACTAAAGTAATTGACTGATTAATTTGATTTTTTATAACAGTTTTTAATTCTGGATTTTGATGACTTTGAACTAAATTATTAGGATTACGAATATGTAAATCTCTTTGAGGAAAAGGAACCGAAATATTCCGGGAACGTAATTCTAAATCTATGGCAAAGTTTAAAGAACTTGTGATTGGTTCTTTGAGAGGAGGATATTTAATCCAAACTAATAATTCAAAATTTAAAGCACTATCTCCAAACCCTTTAAACCAAACTTTCGGTGAAGGATTTGATAAAACTTTTTTTTCTTTTCTAGCTGCATCTAAAAGTGCTTCTGTTACTAAAGTTATATCGCTGCCATAAGCAACTCCAATCGGAATATGTAGGCGACATTTTGAGTCTTTGTGACTCCAATTAATAATATCTTTTTCTACTAGACAATTATTAGGAACAATGACGAAAATACTGTCAAGAGTTCGGATAACAGTTGACCGAATTAAAGTTTTTTCTACTATTCCTGATAAGCCATCAACTTCGATAAAATCTCCTACTTTAATTGGTTGAGCAATCAGAATTGTTAACCCACTAATAAAGTTACTAATAATATTTTTTAGTCCGATACCTATACCAATACTTAAAGTACCTGCAATTAAAGTAATTGAAGTTACGTCAATTCCTTGGTTATGTAAAATAATTAAAATACCAATTATTGCAGTTATATAACTGGTGATGGAGGCGATCGCTTCTCTAGTACCTTGTTTGACTCCTAGACTAACTAATATCCATTCACTCATCCACTTTTTGATAGTCTGGGAGATCAAGATTATTAAAATTATTAATAGAATTATTTCTGTAATATTTTTCAGAAAAAATGATTGGTCGGATATTTGAAATATCTCGGTGTGAAATATATTAGATAATGAGTTAAATATTCTTTTTATTTGGAGAATGAACCAACGCATATTTTTGTATAATTATTTTTGAGGTGCTTAAGCTGTTCCCTGTTCCTTATTCCCTGTTCCCTATTCCCTAGAGCGTAGCGCTATATAAGTTTAAGGTAAGTTGTTAGCTCAAACTATTTTCTAAATAAAATAAAATTGCTTCTGCTGTTGAAATATTTGTTGCCAAAGGAATTTGATAAACGTCACATAACATTAAAAAAGCTTCTAGATTAACTTGATTCTTAACTGCTAATATTGGTGTTCTTAAATAAATAACTGCTGACACATTTCCTGACATAATTAAAGAACCAACTGCTGTTTCTGTGCCAATCAACCTTCGATAATCTAGATATTTGTTAATCTTGATATTAGTTTCTGTAAATAATACTTCAGCTAATTTAGGAGTAGTTGCTATTTGATTATTTTGCCAAAAATCTTGATGTTTCATCACAAAATCTATGACGGCAGAATATTCATTTTGATTTGCGATTAAAACTAGATATTTATTTGTATTGCTGATTTGACTTTCTTGTAATTTACACCAACTTGATTTTGTTAAAACACTGATGAGTTTAATTGCGATTTGAGGATGAGTATTCTTAATAGTTTCTATGTCATCAAAACTAATTATAGCTACTTCCCCATCACTAGCAGCTACCACGCTAGCACTTCTGGGTTGTGACTCAATTAATGCAATTTCTCCTAATAATTCACCTCTAGTTCTAGTAACGAATATTGCTGAATCTTCAACAATATTCACTTCACCGTCGAGAATAATAGCAAGATAACTACCTATTTCTCCTTTTCTCATTAGCACTTGTCCTGCTAAGAATTTCTTGCGGAATATATAGTCGCTAATTGCTTGAATTTCCTCTGTGTAAAATTCATTAAATACTGGTAACTTGAGTAAATAATTTACTGTCTCTTTCATAGGATATATTGTTTGATTTTTATTGCTGATATATTTTAGATACAAATTAATATGGCAATAAGATTTAAGTTACTGAATGCTTACAAAAAAAACGGATTTTTGGAAATCACGCTTTTTAGTAATTGCTATAATTTTAGATATAAATCACATTCCGCACGTCAAATTGTAACATTAAAAGTAGTATAAAGTTGGGTGATTTGCTAAGTATTTATACTGTAGAAATCATCCGCTCGATTGTTTTTATTAGTCAAATTTTGCGGGAAAATGTTAAGCATAAATACTTAATTAATTGACTTCTATTGACCATCAAGATTGTCTCCTGTCTCCTGTCTCCTGTCTCCTTTTTTCATGCTACGTTTTGAAGTGCGGAATGTAGGATATAAATTATCTGTTCGATAATTATCAATTACTTCTTCCTTCTCTCTATTCCCTCTGCGTATTTCATAGGATATATTCTTTGATTTTTATTGCTGATATATTTTAGATAGAAATTAATATGGCAATAAGATTTAAGTTACTGAATGCTTACAAAACAAACGGATTTTTGGAAATCACGCTTTTTAGTAATTGCTATAATTTTAGATATAAATTATCTGTTCGATAATTATCAATTACTTCTTCCTTCTACCTATTCCCTCTGCGTCTTTCATAGGATATATTCTTTGATTTTTATTGCTTCTATATTTTAGATACAAATTAATATAGCAATAAGATTTAAGTTACTGAATGGTTACAAAACAAACGGATTTTTTACGTTACGCTTTTTGGTAATTGCTATAATTTTAGATATAAATTATCTAATCAATAATTATCAATTACTTATCCCTATTCCCTATTCCCTATTCCCTATTAAACTTTGGATAGACTTTGGTGAATTGGGGATAAAAAAATCTAGTGCTGGACTAACAAAACTCTATACTCCCCAAGATTTAGTCGGTAAAATAATTTTAGCAGTCACAAACCTGCCTCCACGTCAAGTGGCTAACTTTATGTCTGAAGTTCTAGTTCTAGGAGTAGTAATCGAGCGTGGAGAAGTTGCCCTAGTACAACCAGATCGAGATGTACCAATAGGTTTAAGAATTTTGTAGCATTTTGATTTTCCTGTCAAATTAAAAATCCTCTACGATCCATTCTGAACCTCTCTCTCCTAAATCTAAAGGAATACTCACGGCCTTACCTAACCTGGGCCTTTCCTTGGTATTCTCAATATAATTCTTGACAGTCTCTACCGCAGCAAAACCATTAATATAAGTGGCGATCGCCTCTAAGTGATCTAAATAATCTCTTTCTGTCATCGGAAAAGATACTTGTTCGAGATACTTCCACATTATTTGGACAAATATTTTGCCTTTTGTTCGCCGTAGTTGAATATCATAAGATTTGCCCCACTTTTGCAATAATAATTCGTGTAATTCCTTACCCGTCATATCTACACCTAGTAATTTTTTATTGAGTTTAGTTTCTATTAAAGCATTTCTTATGATATAATTTAAGATTTGTTATGCGGAGAGCAAAGTGTAGGATAAGTAAGTATGGCTAACTGAAATAATCTAAAAGCACTGATAAATAAATCAGTATACCTCACCAATATGGGAATTGCTATAAATAATTTATTACTACTGACTGCAAAATATTTACATTTATTAATAATAACAGTAGAAGTTAAAAAAATGTAATAATAATCAGGAAACGGCTTTAAGGCGCAATTCTTCTAATATATAGGTATTGTAACCTTGTCCGTAGTTGCAGACTAACAGCAATTATATTTTTGTCTGCAGATAATTCACTGAATAAAGTGGATTTGAAGCTTTCCCTTTATAGGGAAGATTTTCAACTTTGATTTTGTCTCAACAAAATTAGTTGCCGGGAAAACGGCAACTTTAAATTGACGTGGAGAAAAAAGTCAAACCAGCCCATTGGTTAGGACTGTCCAATCAAACGTCAACCTACCGAAGCCGAAAACTTCAGTAGAAATCTCCTTCAGTTGATGGAGGAGAAGATATCAAAAACAAAAACGTAATTAATAAAAAACACTCAACTTATTCATGGCTCAAGCAGAAGGAACACCAGATGTACCCGATATGGGACGTCGCCAATTTATGAATCTTCTCACCTTTGGGACTGTGACAGGGGTTGCTTTAGGAGCGCTCTATCCAGTCGTTAACTACTTTATCCCTCCATCTAGTGGTGGAGCAGGTGGTGGAGTAACAGCTAAAGACGCCCTTGGTAACGATATTGTAGTTAGTGACTTTTTGGCTAGTCACAACCCTGGAGAAAGAACTTTAGCCCAAGGACTGAAAGGAGACCCTACTTATGTCGTCATTGAAGGAGACCAAACCTTAGCTGACTATGGGTTAAATGCAGTCTGTACTCATCTAGGGTGTGTCGTACCTTGGAATGGTAGTGAGAATAAATTTATTTGTCCTTGTCATGGCTCTCAGTATGACAGTACAGGAAAAGTAGTTAGGGGGCCAGCACCTCTATCTCTAGCGTTAGTCCATGCTAATGTTAGTGACGATAAGTTGGTCTTTACCCAGTGGGAAGAAACAGATTTCCGTACTGGGGAAGACCCTTGGTGGGCTTAAAATATTTTGAGTAGCCACAGATTAAGAGAATGCAATTAAATTTGAGAACTGACGATGACCTAAAATGTAGTCTATCTTCATTCTCAACTTGAATGCTTCATTAATATCTGTGGACTAGGTATTGAAAGAAAGTCAAAATTAAAATAGCGATTAGCAATTAGTAATTAACACTTAGTAATTCTAAGACTTATGATGGTGGATTATTTTCTTGCCATAAAACTAGCACTAATAAATTAATTGACAATATAGTGCGAGGCTTAAGGACTTGAATTTTAGTTAATAGTTGCAGACTAAAAGCTAATAGCTAGTAAAAAAAAGAAACAAAAATATAGACGCATAAATTGCGTTTTGTCAGTTTTATCAAGCAGAAGACACAACAACGGATGTCAAAAATCAATCTCTCAACAATTTGGGGTAGTGTTGCTCAGGCGATCGCCAAGACAATAGTAGTGGCGATGGTAACTATAACCCTATTCCTCACAAGTTCTCAGACAGCAAACGCCTATCCATTCTGGGCACAAGAAACTGCCCCAGCAACTCCTAGAGAAGCTACAGGTAGAATTGTTTGTGCTAACTGTCACCTTGGTGCTAAACCTACCGAAGTAGAAGTTCCGCAGTCTGTATTACCAGATACAGTATTTAAGGCTGTTGTGAATATTCCTTATGATACTGATATGCAGCAAGTCTTAGGTGACGGGAGCAAAGGTGGCTTAAATGTAGGTGCTGTATTAATGTTGCCTGAAGGCTTCAAAATTGCACCGGAAGACAGAATTCCTGAAGAGTGGGAAGAAGAAGTTTCTGGTCTCTATTTCCAACCCTACGCTGAAGACCAAGAAAACGTTGTTTTAGTTGGACCAATACCAGGGGAAGAATATCAAGAGATTGTTTTTCCTGTATTATCTCCAGATCCTGCCACTGATAAATCTATCCACTTTGGTAAATATGCTGTTCATGTAGGTGGCAACCGAGGTCGCGGTCAGGTTTATCCTGCTGGTAATAAGAGTAATAATACTGTTTACAATGCTGCTGCCAGTGGTACGATTACTGACATTACTTTTGAGGAGTATGTGGGTAATGAAATCACTATCGAAACTGCTGATGGTGAGACTGTTGTAGATACAGTTCCTCCTGGTCCTGAACTTTTGGTTGCTGTAGGAGATACTGTTGAAGCAGGTCAAGTTATTACCAATAATCCTAATGTGGGTGGTTTTGGCCAAGCGGATGCAGAAATTGTGTTGCAAGATGCAAACCGAGTTAAATGGTTAATGGCATTCTTTGCGTTAGTTATGCTAGCTCAAATTATGTTGGTTTTGAAGAAGAAACAAGTGGAGAAAGTTCAAGCTGCCGAAATGAATTTCTAGGTTGGTTGAGTTTCGTTTTTTCCTAAAAATTTACTGATGGGGAGTAAGGTATTAGGAGTGGGGTTTTAACTTCATTTCTAGAGCTTTGCTCCTTATCGTATTTTAGGAGCATAATCAGGGTTTGCGCTCAAAATTCTTATGGGTGAGGGTAGGAGTCAGGAGTCAGGAGTCAGGAGTCAGGAGTCAGGAGGAAGAATAGTCCTTTGATTTTTCTGCCATAATCTACCCAAAATGCTCACTTTTTCCGCTCGATCAAGTAAAAAGCTGGTACTTTTTCCAGAAATAAAATTGCTCAAACCTTTATCACTCAATGCTTTTATATTTAATCAGCAAGCCCTATCTAGAGTTCGGGCTGAGAGCTATACTACAAGCTTTAATTATAACTATTCAACCGGACATGATATAATCTCAAATTCGCATTTTATCGGTATAATTGACGCCCCCTATGGGTTTGGTCTCCAAACCCTCTACAAACTAGGAATTTTCACCAATATTGATAATATTACCATTTTCTCTAATTTAGTAGATTGGATTGAAGAATAAAAGCCAAAATATTAGGTTTATAAATCAAAATTAACTTTGTCATACAAATCAGCTAAAGTAATTTCAAAATCAATACATTTTAGAGATAATTTACTATCTTCTCCTCGATGTTCAGATAATAACCATTGTCCGGATTCTGTTTTAGTAAATTGCTCAACTTGCATTGTATATTGGTCGATTAAAATATATTCTTTAAAAGTGGGAATTGTCCGATATGCAGAAAATTTTTTCCCTCTATCAAAACCTTCAGTTGATGTTGATAAAACTTCGGCAATAATTATCGGATTAGTCAGAGTATCTTGCCTTCCTTCCTGAAATTGTAATTCACCTTCAATCACCATTACATCAGGATAGGTGTAAATTTTTTCTGTAGGAATCCAAAGTCTTTGATCTGTGATAAAAACATCATAGGGTTGACGTTTTAAAGCAAAATTAAGAGCAGCACTGAAGTTAAGCGCAATTTTGTTATGATTCGGAGTACCACCTGTCATAGAAATAATTTCACCATTAATATATTCATGTTTTTCTTCTGATTCAACTTCTAAAGAAAGGTATTCTTCTAGAGAATATGATTTTTCAGTTTGGATTTGTGTAACCATTAGATATTATTCCATTATATTTTTTTGATTTATTTTAGCGCAAATATTCTTATATTCTACCCCTGCTGATAAATATATAATTAATTTTGTGTCAAGATTTAATATATAGCAAATTTAATCTCAGTCAGATAAACTACTAGCGGGCAAAATGTCAGAAATGGAGAGGTTTAAACCTTAATATTTGTATTTTACATACTTGGAATTTGCTGTAATTATAAACTTTCATTTATCCGTAAACAAGTTAATAACATTTGTAGAAATAACTGTCAGTTTATTATAAAGAAAACCAGGGTTTAATAGGATAATAGCAAATATGACTTATCAAAAACCTTCAGAAAGTTTAGTTATTGTCGAAAAAACGTCTAGAAGCTTAATTATTAATATTCCATCTTTAGCTTCTTCAAAATCAGGGAAAATTTTCTCGTGTTATATCACTGTTGCAGTTTGTATTATTAATTTATTTCTTTTAAGAGTATTTAGTAGCGATAGAATTGATTTACTGGGTACTTCATTAGGTTTATTACTAGGGAATTTGGTTTGCTTACCTTGCTTAAAATATGCCTTTGGAAATTATCTTAAAATCTCTCAA
>JBFRWR010000755.1:0-2996 GCA_051439685.1 Trichodesmium sp. | reverse complement strand
AATCTCTCAATCTTGATAAGGCAATAGGACTCATTGTGACTAATACTGTCACAAATAAAAGTGCTATTTTCTGTTCAAAATTTGTCATTTCCCAGACTTCCGCAAAACCTATAGTTAGAAAAGCTGTGCGACTATCATGTAATAATATATTTTGTGCCGTTCCTAAAAAAGATGTATAAGCATCAAAAATAACGGCAGTCACATGAACTATTTTTAACACTAAATATATTTCATCTGTTTGATTTTCTTCCCAGATATTTTTTGCACTTATACTTAATCCTGCAATTAAACCACTACCAACTATAGCAGTCATATAAATACCAATATTTCCTTCATTGAAATCACTGATTCCCAACAACCCTGCTATTCCTAGAAAACTGGTAAACAAATCCCAAAGAGACCCTACTATTAAAACACCTAAAAGTATTCCCATTTTATTTGACTCCTTACCCAAACTTTTCAAAATTATTTACCTCAAAGAAAGCACAATTCCAGCAAGAATAATTGCTACAACCCAAAGTAAGAAAAATAAGAGATTATTTGAGATTCTTATGGGTTTTTGAAGACTTTTGTTTTGTCTGATTAGTTGATATCCGGTAGTTAATACTTCATTTTGACTAATTACTGAAGCACCGCTAGGTGATGCCTCTTTAATCTCCCACTTGTGAATAAAATCTTGAAATTCTTTTGTGGATATTCCATAAAAAAAACCTTTCCACGAGTGCCATGAAGTTTGAATTGACCAGTTTCGGATAGGTAACTTATTGTTATTTTTTTGACCGATAAATTCTATATAAGTTTTAGCGTCAATTAAACTACCAGTTTGTTTTAAGTTAATTTCTAATTCTTTCCAAGATTCCCAAAACTCTTTTTCCTGTTGAACAGAGACTTCAAAAGCAAAAAAAAACTTATCTGCATGGTAAATTTGTCAGAACTCAATTTCAGACCTCCTGATTAGTATTGGTTAATTAATGGAATTTTTCTAGTTTTTTTGACTTATTTTATTTACGACTGGATAATTAATATGAAAAATCTATTTTGATTAGGTCATAACAGTAGTTTATAGGTAAGTATTCAGCCATTAGCTATTAGCTATCAGCTATTGCTCGGAGGAAGAGGTAAAAGGAACCCTTGAAATTGAGAGATAATTAAAATTTACTCCCAAAACACACTCCTTTAATCTTAGAAAGAATTATTCATTATTTGCTGTTAACGCAGTTCCGACTCAGGAGGCTAGCTAACTGCTAATAGCTGAATGCTTACGTTTATAGAAACTATTTGATTGGTAAATAAATTTCACAGGAAGTAGTAAAAAGTTAGGCTTCATGTACTAGGAAAATTAAAGATTTTTCCACAAATGAAACAGCATGATTTTTTGAGATAGTTAGAGTAAATAAATCAAACACCAGTTATTTGTACATTTGTATGAAAAAAATACACACGAATTCTTAGACAAAAACTGCTACACTTTTTCAGAAAAGTTGAAAATTAAATTCTAGATAAAATTGTTTGTGTGAATTAGTATAAAAAACACTAAATATAAACATCTTAACAAGTCAATTTCGGCTTTGTCAGTGATAAATATTGATAAAAAGTGATAAAAAGTAGCAGATTCTGAACAGCTATGTTAAAGTAAGTTCAAAAACTACCTCTTAAGTTGATAGTAATGAATGTGGAAGAAGCACTGACTATTGTAGAAGCGGTATTGAATGATAATGCTGGTCTAAATGATATTGAAGAGTTTATTTTCAGAGAATGTTGGCAGGGTAAACAGTCTTATGAAGAAATGGCTAAAAGTTCTCCCTATGATAGTGAATATATTAAGTCTGTTGGAGCGAAATTATGGAGAAAATTATCAAAGGCTAAAGTGTTTGGTGAAAAGGTAAAAAAAAATAATATTAAGTCAGTTATTCGGCGATATTTACAGAGACATCAATTTACATCGCATCAAAATCAAATAATAGGAGTAAATCTGAGTGGAACTAATTTAAGTTTCAATGAAGCAAATTTATGTCAAACAGATTTACATGAATTAATCGTACTTGCTCATGGCAAAAGAGCAGTTGCAGAAAGTATCACTACTAAACCAGATAAACAACATATTCAACCATCTATTAAAAATAGTATTAACTGGAATGATTTAGATTTTAATTCCCAAGCAGAAGTCAAAATTGCCGAAGCACTTGAACGCGCCAATATTATATTTTTTCCCAACACAAAAATTCGACTAACAACCTCCACAGGTAGAGAAAATCAACTTGCTCACTTTGTTGTCTTAAACTTCGGAAAAATAGGCATTCTTCAAATTAACAACCAACCTTTCCCAGTAGATACAAACCTAGATTCTGAAATTAAAATTATTCGCCATTACGATATTTTGAGTTGTCTTCAAGAACCAGATAAAGTCGTAGCAGATTTTTTAGACATATTAAGTCAAGCCTAAATGAAAAAATCTCCATCTGTGTTAATTAATCATTTTTTCAAAGCTCGAAATTATCAAAAATAATCAGACTTGACAAACTTACCGATAACTCTGAATCCCTCAGTTTATAAATACATAAAAATAAATACTTTTAATTTCTGTTATCGCCCTAGATGCTAAGTTATATATATAGTTGCTAAACTACTAAAAATGGGAAAGCAACAAATATATAACTCAGCCACTCGGCGATCGCCCCCTATGTCTTTCCGGTTTCTGACAAAATTAGTTGCCCAGATTTCAGGAAAAATACCGCTGCGGATTACCCTGATAGTACCTTTTGTTATGCTTACTTTGGGCACGACTGGATTAGTGGGATATCTCTCTTGGAAAAATGGACAAGAGGCTGTGAATGATTTAGCAGAGCAGTTACAAAGAGAGTTAATTAATCGTGTAGAAGAACGCCTCGATAATTATTTAGAAGTTCCTCATTTGATTAATCAGATTAATATTAATGAGATTAAACAAGGAAAATTAAGTTTAGAAAATATTACAGGAATGGAACGTCATTTCTGGC
>JBFRWR010000754.1:0-15389 GCA_051439685.1 Trichodesmium sp. | reverse complement strand
AACTCTGACCGAATAATTAAGGTTTAAAGCCTCTCTTTTAAAAGAGAAACAAGAAAAAATTTTCCTTTTATTCAATCTTCTTCCTTTGAGGGAGAGGTAATTATCAATTATCAATTATCAATTATTGAACTGTTCCCTGTTCCCTAAAAGCAGTAAGATTTTTATCCACAAATAAAATAGGATTGCTATATAGCAATGCTAAATAGGTTGCGGGTAATCAAAAAGTAAATAAAAAAAACAGAAAATCTTGCCTGTTCCCTGTTAAGCATTCCCAAAAAGCAGTAAAATTTTGATACACAAATAAAATAGGATTGCTATAGGATAATACTCCTATTACTATAAATCTTATGCTAAAATTTTCCACACGATTAGACAGAAAACAGGAAATAAATTATGGCACAATCTTTAAAAGGCAAAATATTTGTCTTAGATGACAATATTGATACTGACCAAATTATTCCCGCTGAATACCTCACCTTGGTTCCTTCAAAACCAGATGAATATGAAAAATTAGGTAGTTATGCTCTATGTGGGTTGCCAGATCGCTACGGGAAATTTATCGAATCTGGAGAACTGAAGACCCAATATCCGATTATCATAGCTGGAGAAAATTTTGGTTGTGGCTCTTCCAGGGAACACGCACCTATTGCTCTAGGAGCTTCAGGTGTCCAAGCAGTAGTCGCTCAATCTTACGCTCGGATATTTTTCCGCAACTGTTCGGCAACTGGGGAACTATACCCTTGGGAGTGTGGCGATCGCCTATGTGAGTTATTTGAAACTGGACAGGAAGTTACTATTGATTTTGAAGAAAATCAAATAATTAATCATACTCTTGGTCAAACTTATCAGTTGAAGTCTTTGGGAGAAGTAAAGCCAGTAATTGATGCTGGTGGTCTTTTTGCCTATGCTCGTCAAACAGGTATGATTTCTGCACAACAAGGTTAAATTTTTGTTTTTGGTAGTGGATATATAGCCATCCTATTTTATTCGTGGCAAAAATTTTACTGCTTTTTAGGGAATAGGGAATAGGGAATAGGGAATAGGGAATAGGGAACAGGTAGTAGTTTCTACTTTTTTATTTACTTTTTAATTACCCGCAACCTATGGGCGGATTCCTATAGTAGTCTTAGGTGTCTTTTTCTCAAAAACACCTGTTCAACAATTAAGAATTAAGAATTACGTCCGACTATAAAGATAAAAAATGTAAGCATACCTGACTAACCTCAGAAATTATACAAATACAAATCTATATATTGAGGACTACGATATTTTTTCACCTTGAATTTTAGATAATTTTCCTATTAAGTTATCAATTATATGAAAGCTAAAGCTGCAAAAACAACTAGCCTAAAATTAATTATCTTATATAAAGGAATTATTGCCACAGTCATGTTAGTAATTTCTTTAATTTCTGCCTGGAGCTGGAGAAATTTTGATACTCTGGCAAATTGGGCTGAAATTAATCTAATTAATAGCGAATTTCAAACAATCAAATTCATCTTAAAACCAATTATCAATTCCGATCTTCCTAGTCTAAAGTTAGTAGCTCGTTGTACAGGAATTTATGGTAGTTGCATCATTATCGCTTTGTTCGGTTTGTGGTATGAAAAAGTCTGGTCTAAAATTATGTTTGTAGGATTAGTTGGTTTACCACTACCTTTAGAAATCAGCGAATTAATTCATAATTTTTCCTCGATCCGATTGACTATTTTAATACTTAACTTAGCTGTTTTTGTATTTTTACTTATCCGAGAATTTAAAACAGATAAACCCTCAATTACATCCTAATTTAAAAAAAGTAAAAGAGGGTAATTTCAGTTATCAGTTATGATTACCTCTATGGAATAGGGAGGGTATTAATACTGAATCGAATATTCTTTTGATTCCCTATCCAATAGGAAACTATTGACCTAATTTTTCTAGTCAAAAAAGCAACAATAAATAAGTTGCCGTATTTCCCATCAATCAATTGAATTTAATTTTGCATAAATTTCTGTAGATCGCGAGTCATCATCTCAACTATTCCCTCTTGGTAATTTACTTCACTACTCGCCTCATCTTCTATGCGTTTTACTACATCCTCTGGAAGATTAAGTAACTGCTTTAACTTTTTATAAGCAGCTTCTTCCTCCTCATTAATATTTGGTTCTTCAGGAGTACGAGCGCTACAAGCAATTACTTCATAACCTAACTTTAGCACCAGTTCCCTTTCTTGTTGAGATTCTAATTTAGGAATTGACTCATCTAATGGAATATTTTGCATAAAATAATCCCGTAATTCTTCTTGAAGTTGTTGCTGTCGATCGCCTGTAGCAAATAAACTACTAAATCTATTCAACATTAAATCAACTTCCTCTTTTGCCAGTTGTCCGTCAGACCATGCCATATAAGCGACAATCCGCAACAAATTCATCTGACGTGGAGTAATAGATGGGGGTGGAGGTGGTTGAACTGCCATAAATTTTTCCTCAATTATTAGCTATTCATAGCTCAACTTTTAACCTATCATTAAGCTAATAGTTATTATTCAATCGTTGACAATTTTTAAATATTTGCTTTGAGGACGAAAAATATTGGTTATCTTTCATAGATACAATTCACTCTCTGTAGGGGTTTGGAGACAAAACCCCTACAAACCTTAACTTTTGACCATGAGATACGATAAGTATATTACTCAGGAGCCAACGGATGTGATATTAAGTCTGACTTCGGCTTTTTTCGGAGATAAATGTATGAAAAGACACATTTTTTTGTGAGAATTTAAGTAGGGTTTGCTGATTAAATATAAAAGTATTGGCAGCCAAAGGTTGGAGCATTTTTAAGTCCAGAAAAAATACGAGATTTTGAGTAGCTCTTGCCCAAAAAGTTATTATTTGGGTAAGAGTTTGGGAAATTGGCTCAAGGGATAATTTTTCTGAATACTTTCTATAGAACTCCATGTTTCTCTTGGCTCTTAACTACTCCCTCCGACCTCCGACCTCCGACCTACCTTCACAAAAAGACTTTTTCAGCAAGCCCTAAGTAGTTTTATTTAGCTACTATGATTCTTGCTCCTTTCTCCCCTGCTCCTTTCTCCCCTGCTCCCCCTATTCCCTATTCCCTACTTCCCTGAATTCTGCAAGAAGTCTATCAAATAGAATCTAAAGACACTCCTAACCACCCCACAAAATTTTCCTCTTGTTTTGGCGAGGGGTTTTTCACTGATACAATTTGATAACGACTAGGACTAGGGTGAGCCAAAGTTACTTTCCGAGTCATAAGTTCATCTTGATGAAACACCGTTACTGCCAAAACATCCCCTGGTTGATAATCTCTGAGGCGATCGCTCAACTTATCTGCACTGACTCGAAAACCATCTATGGCCAGTAACTCATCACCCGCACCCAATCCTGCCAACTCTGCTGGCCCTTGAGCCTCCACAAATTTAATTATTTCTTTGCTATTTTCAGAAGCAACAATCATACCCAAATTAGGCCATTGATGATCTTCTCTTTTCAGTCGCAGGCCAAAAGGTCTAAGATATTCATCAAAAGGCAACTCATCTATACCATCAATATACCTCTCAAAAAAGTCCCCTAAATCTAATTCTGCTATCTCTTCAATTACACTTTGTAGTTGTTCAGGAGTAAAACCTATTTCTAACTGACCAAACTTTGTCCACATTTGGCGCATTACATCATCTAGTGACCGTTGATTTTCATGTCTTTCTCGAATCAACAAATCTAGTAATAAAGATATCATTGCTCCTTTTAAATAATAGGAAATCTGACAATTATTACTATTAGCATCGCGACGATATAATTTAATCCAAGCATCCCAACTAGACTCACTAACTGGTTGTACTTTTCTGCCTCTTGTTGTTAGGAATAGTGTAATTTCTTTTCCTAATCCTCTGAGAAAAGTTTTGACATCATAGACAGTAGCTTTTAAAGGAATTAATAAGTCATAATAACTTGTAGTACCTTCACAAAACCATAAAGAAGGAGTGTAATTTTCCTGTTCATAATCAAACACTTCTAATGCTTTAGGTCTGATGCGTTTAACATTCCACAAGTGAAAAAATTCATGGGCAACTAACTGCATGAAGCGGTCAAGTTTTTCCTTATTCTTAAAACCGAATCTTGGATAATTTAAAGTACAACTAAACTTATGTTCTAAACCACCAAAACCTTGCGCCGATCTATGCAGAATAAATAAATATTTTTCATAGGGCAAACCACCAAAAAATTCAGCTTCTACCTCAATAATTTTTTTAATATCAGGAATTAGCTTTTCGGGTTCTAAATTACCCTTTCCCCACACAGCTAATTGATGGTTTTTTCCTGCTACTTCAAATTGATATAATTGATGAGTACCTATCTCAAAAGGGCTATCGACTAAAGTATCAAAATCTTCTGCTACAAAAGTATTTTCTGTATCTGAAACCTTCGGTAAAGATGTAGTTACTTGCCAATTAGATTGAGGTGGAATAATTTTTATTTGAATGGGATTTTTCTCACATTCAGGAAGATAAAAGAACAAAGCCGCACCATTAAAATAACCATGTGTAGAGTCTAAATGGTTAGTCCGAACTGTTAACTCATTCGCAAATATTTTGTATTGAACTATTACTTCAGAGACTCCTAATGTTTCTATTTGCCAATGATTTTTGCTGACTTTTTGCCAATTTAAAGGTCGTTCATTTTCACTATAAGCACAAAAATCTTGTAAATGTTTAGCATATTCTCTAATCAAGTAAGAACCTGGTGTCCATACTGGCATTTTCAAATCCAGTTTTTCAGACTTTTGTAATAATGATGAAGGTAAGTCTTCAATTCTAACATATAGACTAACCTCAAACAGATGAGATTCTGGATGAGGCATAGATACTTTATATTCAATTGCTGGTGTTGTAATTGTCGGACTGAGGGTTACTATTTTAGCTTCAGTCATAGTTATTTATTTTTGATATTAACTATTTAATTTGTACTTATAGTAGTTTAACTTAAAAATGAGATGTTTTTTCCCCTGAAACTACCTCATAGCAAGAAAGCTTTGTCTCAGTCTAAAGTCAAAGTATATAGCAATCCTAAATAGGTCATAATAAATCAAAAAGTAAATAAAAAAACTGAAACTATCACCTGTTCCCTGTTCCCCGTTCCCTAAAAAGCAGTAAGATTTTTGACATGAATAAAATAGGATTGCTATAGATATTTTTTGATTCTTTTTAATCTAAAATTAATCCGAGACTTTAAGCTAAATTTTTAGATAAAAATAATTATATTATTTATTAATGTCAAAATTTTTTTGTATTTTCCTTGATTGAACTAATTTACTGACTAGCTAAATGGGTTAAATGTTTAAGATTAAGTAACTGAATTACCTGATACTCTCCATCTCTAGCAATCCATCCCTTAGCCTGTAATTTTTCCATAATTTTGCTAGTCTCTTCAATTGTAATATCTGTGACATCAGCTAAATCTTGATCGGAAATATTAAAAATTTCAGAACCTTTGTCAGTGGTCTGACCATAATTTTCAGCCAATTCCACTAATGTATTAGCCAGTTTTACCGCTGGAGGTCTATGACGGAGTTGATAACGAACATTTGTCTGCCTCAGACGCTTAACCATTAGTTGCAGCATTCTGTGGTGTAGCTGAGGGTCTTTGAAGAGAGTTTGAATAAATCTTTGAGCTGAAATACTAATTAAACGAACTGGAGATAGGGCAACAACATCATTAGATCGGGGTGACTCATCGAGGATAGCCATTTCACCAAAAAAATCGCCTCTCCCTAAAATAGCAAGTGCCACGGAGTTCTCCTGGGACAACCTGCGTCTAACTTTGACCCACCCTGATACCAGAAAGTAAACAGCATTACCCCAAGCATCTTCCATTAAAACTACCCTATCAGCGGGATACTCATGTTTTACTGCAACGGATAGTAGCCATTCCAAAGTCTCTGGGTTAGCCCCCTTAAATAAAGGAAAAAGCTCACTGAAAGCTTCTGTCTGCATGAAAATTAGCACTCTTTAGTGATATCTTTAATTAATTTTTTAACTCAACAGCTATCATACTGGAGTTTATATTAGTTAAGGGACATTATATTTGTACTCTTTAACTATATTAATATCTAAAATAATTTTATATTTTCAGCTAAGTTTACTTAGGCCACAACTAAGGATACCTAATATTTATAACTTAGGCTTTCTATTCTATCGCACCTATCTCCAAAGCATAATATTTTTCTGGCCTTAAGGTTGCTCAACAGAATGAAAATGCTCACTTAGTTAGATATATCATCTATAATAACAAATGTTTATTATAAACTATAACACTAATGCTGGAAGTAGCGGAACATTTAGTGAATTACAGCAGTTTTCATTTCAGTACATTTAGTGAATTACAGCAGTTTTCATTTTGGAGCATTCCCTTAGGAAATCGCCCCTACAGGGTTTTGGTTATGACAATGTGGTTTATCCATCTGAAAAGTGCTGTAAAAAATCCGTATAATACCTAAAAAAAACGGGCTAACCCGATTTTGGTTAACCCGCAAACTTGGGAACGCGCAAATAAATTACTTCTGCACCACCAATTTAACATTAGCGTTTTGCAGACCACGTTGCTTAACAGCAGCTAAGGTTTTATTAACGGCATACTTCTGATTGATAGAATTGATCAACTCAGTTTGATTGTGCTTCTTAGCAACACCCCACAAGTCAGCAATTAGGTCAAAAGAACCATCGCTATTGCGAGACCAACCTAAGTCATATTCGCCTTCAAGAACAGCAACGATATCAGAACGTACACTTTGGCCATTGTAGCCACGAACATCAGCATTAGTTTTCACTGTAACTCCCAAATCACTTAGGGAAGCTTTTAAAATTTCAGCGTCAGTGATCTTAGTACGCAGTGTGCTGAAGTGAGACATTTGGGTTTCCTCCTAGATTATTAAAATGAAAACAGAAACAACAACGGTTTTTATCGAACGGTGCTACACTCTTAGCTCTATAATCGTTTATTTGATGTCAAGCAGATGTAGTTTTTTTTAGGAACTGCTAGTAAATCTATCTTATTTTACTAGCCTTTACTCCTGTTTGGACCAGGAGAAAGCTTTTAGAACTCCAGTCTTTGATACTCGGCGACTGAAGCTGCAGCAGGCCGCGCACGTCGTGTAGCCCATTCCCTGAGAGCAGTAATTTGCTCTTCCATGGTCTTTGACAACGGTTGTGTAGCTTTAATTGCGGCAATAATATCTAGCTGCGTAAATTCTCTATCTTGAGCAAATGCTTCATACATAGCAGCGATTATGGCTTGCTCTATTTCTGCACCTGAAAAGCCATCGGATGAAAAGCCATCGGATAAATCAGAACTAGATAATTGATCCAGATCGAAGCGTTCAATATCTCGACGTCTCTTTGTTAGGTGAATTTTGAAAATATCTTGGCGTTCTTGTTTGTTTGGTAAATCTACAAAGAAAATTTCATCAAATCTACCTTTTCTCAAAAACTCTCCTGGTAGACGTTCGACTCGGTTAGCAGTTGCCATCACAAACACTGGAGAAGTTTTTTCCTGCATCCAAGTTAGGAATGAACCAAATATCCGGCTAGAAGTACCTCCATCCGAGTCTGCTGAACCTGTACCACCTGCAAAAGCTTTATCCAACTCATCTATAAATAGGATAGCAGGTGAAATTGACTCGGCTGTTTTTAGAGCATTTCTTAAGTTGGCTTCAGAACGCCCTACCATAGAACCATCGTATACCCGTCCCATATCCAAGCGTAATAAGGGTAGACCCCACAGACGAGATGTAGTCTTTGCTATCAGAGATTTGCCACATCCAGGAATTCCTAGAATTAACATCCCTTTTGGTTGAGGTAGCCCATATTCTCGGGCACGCTCTGTGAAGGCATCCGAACGTTGCCTTAACCAACGCTTTAGTTCTTCTAGACCACCTACAGCATCTATAGTTTCATCTTCTTCGATATACTCTAGAATACCGTTGCGTCTAATAAGTTGCTTTTTCTCAGACAGTACAACATCTACTTCATTTTCGGTTAAGCGTCCTGCTGTAACATAAGCTTTTCGATAAACTTTTTCAGCTTCATCTTTTGTTAAACCTAAAGCTGCTTTGAGGAGCTTTTCCCTAGTGTCTGTAGAAATACGACGGTTCTTAGTATACTCTAACTGTTGTGAGAGGACTTGATTCAATTCCTTCATGTCTGGCAGTAAGAAGTCGAGAACGACTACTTCCTTTTCCAATTCTATTGGTACATTCTGCACTGGAGACATTAAGATAATTGTCTTGTTTGTTCCTTTGAAACTAGCGATCGCATCCCTTAACCACCTAGTAACTGGTGGTGAATCAATAAATGGGTGCAGGTCTTTGAATATATATATTCCACCAGCATTACCATTCGGGTCTCTTTGCCTAATTACCCACTCTATAGCTGCCTCCGGTGAGACTGTATTATGCTGAGTGGTGTTTTTACTCTGGCCATACTCAACGATACCGTGAGTTACAGTCCAAACGAATACTTTTCGTTGGGGTTTGGCTTCAGCTATTAGTGCAATTGCCTGCTCTGACCGCTCTTCCTCGGACGTTACGAGGTAGATCAGAGGATATTGAGCTTGGATTAGAATTTTCAGTTCTTCTTTCATAGTCCTCGATCAATTTATAGAGACGGTACAAAGTTTACAGTTTCTTAATTCAATGCAGAAGTTTTTTTGATTTTCCCTAAAGTATGTAGTTATGACTTAAACTTATTAATTAGTCATCATAACTAATAATTAGCAGGGAACTAACTCTTGCTCTCCCGGTTGAGCTTCAGATTTTTCTGATTGCGGGATTTGTTTAACGGAAATATCTTTATCTGCCAATACACTTGGCTGATTATCGACAGAAACTAGCTCTCCTTCTCGAATGACAACTGAGCTTGTGCAGTCTGGACAAGTATATACCCGGTGGGTTTGTCCATACATTGAACCTAATTCATCAACTACTTCTGGGTTTTCTAAGTAAAATAAGATAGCCCTTTCTGCTATTGAGGACATTGGCTCCGAGTCAACTGCTGCCCTAATCTTAAGCTGGCGATGCAGTTCTGGTCGAATATATAATGTAACTTTTTGCTTGTCTTGCATATGACAGTCAACTTGTTTACCCGGGTATGTATCTTACATTAACTACTCTTTTCGGGAATGTCAAGCGGTTAAACCGTTTTAACTCTATTATTGTAATATTTGTTTACATAAAACACAAAAATTCTAGAGCGAATAAATGCTGGATTCTTTTCTCAGCATAAGTTACAGGTTTTTGGATCAATTATATTCTTTGTTCTTTAACTTTAAAATAAAAACAAGAATTGAAATTTGATTATATTTTTTCAGAATTGGGACAAAATACTGAAAAAACCTAAATTAGTTAGAAATCATCAAAAAAAGTAGCTTTTTTAGTTGAGAGTAATCAATTTTGATTGTTTGCCTACTATTGCGAGGAAAAGGTAACACAGAGGAATATCCTCATCTAGTACCAATTCACTTAAAAAATGTCAAAGATATAGCAATCCTAAAATAGATCAAAAAGTAAATAAAAAAACTGAAACTCTTACCTGTTCCCTGTTCCCCGTTCCCTATTCCCTAAAAGCCATTAAAATTTTGTACAGGACTCAAATAGGATTGCTATAATTGAGATAATTATTGAACAAAAAAGCGCAAAATTAGAAATAGATAGGGAGGCGAAAATTCCTGAAAAATAAAGATAAAAAAAAGCTTATTTTAAACAGATAAGATTTATTTTTTTGTTGTTATAAAGATTTAGGAAATATTAATTTAATTATGAGACGTAATAAGATATTACATAAACTCTGTGTAGTGGCGATCGCTGCTCAAGTTCTCATTTTAAACACAGGTATAAGTTTAGCCCAAGATACAAACTTAAATCGTAGATTAGCCGAAGTTAGTACCTCTAGCGATCCACAGAAAAGTTCGACTGATGCGGTTAATCCTCAAAATATACGTTTTAGTCGCCGTTACGCATACAGATATAAGTTTGAATGTACACCAGATAATCAAACAGAGCTGGCCATATATAAAGCAAGGCGTAATCGTCAACGTGAAATAGTTGGATCGTGGGAGAAAGCTGCTAATAGACCTTTAATTCAATGGACACAAACAGGTTCGTTAGAATTTGGTGACAAGTATAGTCCAAAAGTTCGTTGTCAGGCAGTTACAGATAGATTTAATCAGCATTTTCTCAAGGGAGAAGGAAAACCATATCTTCCTCCTTTAAGTGAAGGGATACTTAATGGTATGGCAGTAGTTTGTGCAGCTAAAGCAGGAGGTTGTAATTCAAGTAATTTATTGTGGACTCTCAACAGCAATAATCGAGGTACTAACGGCAAAATTCTGATTCATCTAGTAAGTTCCCTGAAAGGTAATGCTAGTAATAGTTTAATAATTGAACAACGAGATTCTGAAAATGTGAAAAATCAAGGGGATGAATGGGTAGAAAATTTGGCAATTATTGATGATAGGTTAAAAGCAGCATCAGTCAATCAAGGAAAAATGCTGGAAGTTGATATGGAAGAGTTGATTGAGGAAGTTATAGAAGAACAAAAAAAAATGGAAAATGAGAAGTGAATTATATGAATAAACTGATAACTTTAATGGCTATAATTGCAACTTTTTTGGAAGTTTGTATTTTACCAATAGCAGCAACTCCTGGAAAAATAAGTATGAGTCAAATTCAGGGGATTTCTACTTTTAAATCTAATTCTGCTGTGGAAAAAATAGCTCAACCTATTACTGTCAGATTAGTAGGAGAAAATATTGCTGGTTCTGGGGTAATAATTTCTCAGGTAGGAAATGATTATTTTGTACTAACTTGCGCTCATGTCATTGATTCTAATCAGGAGTCAAAATTTGTAGTTTTAACTTCAGATGGAAAAGAATATACTGCTAATAAAGATACTAGATTTAATTTCAGAGATGTAGATTTAGCAATAGTTAAATTTTCCACAGATAATCACTATCCAATTGCGATTATGGATAGTGATTTTAATTTAAGTTTAGGAGAGGAAGTTTATGTAACTGGATTTCCTAATTATCAGCAACAAGCAGTAAGTTTAGTTTCTACTGTCGATTTAGGAATTAAACCATATAATTTCACTAAAGGAAAAGTTATTCATGTACTGAATTTACCCTTGGAGAAAGGCTATAAAATTGGCATGAGTAATGAAATTGAAGTTGGGATGAGTGGGGGACCTGTTTTAAATACAAATGGTGAATTAGTTGGAATTATTGGTCGGACAAAATATGCTTTTGGTGGTTTGGATGCTTATGGATTTGCTGATGGAAGTCAACCTTCGGAAGAGCTAGTAGAAGAATTTTCTATTGCTAGTTGGGCAATTCCTATTACTAAGTTGAATATTAGTGATTTTTCTGGTAATTAACTCAATTAATAGACTTCTTGCAGAAGTCCGGGAATAGGGAATAGGGGGAGATAATTGATTATTGATGTACGGTAATTTATTTGATTTTTTATTGTTAGAGATGACTGATTTTAGCAAGAAACAATAAACCATTATTAATTATTCAGTAAGCATTCAGGTATTAGCTTTTTATAACTAAATCCTTGAATAATAGTGAAGTTATGAGGGTGAGTATTAATTTATATTTTTAACTAATATCATGTTGGGTATAATAGTTATTATATATAGCAATATGAAATGATTTGTGAGAAAAAAACTGTAGGGGTTTGGTCTCCAAACCCAAGCGCAAAGGGATGAAAATACCAAACCTCTCTCGATAAAATCTAACAACCTATTTAGGGTTGCTATATGTGAGAAAACAATATTAATACTGAAGGAAATGAGAAAGGCTAGAAGGTAAAAAGTTTTTAATAATTATATTATCTAGACTTCATATAATTTATCAACTCTCAGGCTATACTCAGTAGTGAAAATGAAGCTGAAGGCTGAAATCTGACGGCTAAATGCTTACCAATTATTTGAGATTTTTTTGACATAAAAATGATGAGTAGGTGTAAAAATAAATATGGTACATATCAGACATATATTATTTATTACTTCTATAGCTGGAATTATTGCTAGTGTTAGCAACAACGTAGATGCTGTTACTGGCAAATTAAAAGTAGAAGAAATTAACTCCATAGCTAAACAAACTACTGTTCTAATTGCCCCTAGGTTAACTAAAGATGAAAGAGATGATTTATTAAATAGAAAACCTGTAGCAAAATGGACAGTAGGTTCGGGGGTAATTATTGCTAAACAAGGTAAAACATACTATGTTTTGACAGTAACTCATAACTTTAGTCAGGAAGAAGTAAGTAAAAATGCACATTATGGCATACTAACAAGTGACAGAACAGTTCATCAAGTTACAAGAATAAATGATGGTAGAGAATGTACTAATAGATTCTTAGAAGCTATAAAAAATAAAAAAGAAGGAACAGCTTTAGTCAGATTCGGTTGTTTTGCAAACAAAAAAATAAATGGTTATGATTTAGCAATAGTTAGTTTTGAAAGTAAAAAAAACTATCCTGTTGCGACATTAGGAAATGCTAGTAAATTACAAGAAGAAGATATTGTTTATATTTCTGGTTGGCCGAAAATTGAAGCAGAACCGAAGCTAAAACTTGATGGAAGTATGCAATTAGATTCGGAAGGAAAAATAATTTGTAAAGACCCTGCACCTGAACGGCAAAGACGTCTAGCATGGGGACCATTAAAAGCTTCTATTCCTGTTAGTGAAAAGGATAATGGTTATAGCTTATATTATACAGATTATACTCGCCCAGGAATGAGTGGTGGTCCTGTGTTTAATAGTGGCGGAGAGGTAGTTGGAATTCACGGTCGGGGTTCAACAAATAAACCTATTTGCGGACAAATATATGAGCCAATATCTAATAATAATTCCTCTTCAAAAAATCAATTGGAGGCAGAAAATGATTGGCAGGATTTTGGGGAGTTGGAGTCTGAAAATACTTGGTTAACAAATGAAGAAAAAAAGAGCAAAAATGATTTCCCAGGTTTTCCAGAATTGAAATCTCAAAATAATTTAGAGAATGAATCAAATAAGAATCAAAATAATTCTAGATTAGACTTGGATAATAGTTCTAAGTCGATTTATGATTTACAGAAAAATTATAGCAGTGCCCAAAATGTTAATTATTCTCAAAGGTTGATTAATCAGATAGGAATGAAATTATCTTTTAAATTAGAAGCTCCTTCACAAAGGATAATTCAATCAGAAATTACAAATATTCCTCAAGTTAAAATTCCTAATGTAAGCAGTCAAATTGAAAATTCTATACCGAGAAATTCAGATATAACAATACTAGAAAATCCTGAACCGAAAACTCAAACTCCAACTAAAAATAAAACACCTGAATTGATCGATCCAAATCAAATAAAAGAGGGAGGTTTTGAAGACCCTAACGATAAGATAGATAATATCTATGTGCTTTTTAATTTTCAACTAGAAAATGCCACAAGAGATAAACCATCAGGTGGTAGTGGAAGTATATTATTAAACTAGGAAATATCAGAAAATATAAAGTTTGGCAGGCGGGGAAAATGCTATATTTTTTTAGAAAAACAACCAAAAAATTATCTATTTTTCTGGGTGGAATTTTCCTCAGTTGTCTAGCATCAACTCCTGCTGTTGCGCAACTTTCAATAGAGGAAATTAATTCTATAGCTAGACAAACAACTGTATTAATTGCTCCTGCACTAACTCCTGAATTACGGCAAGACTTAGAAGAAAATCGTAATAATCCACTCCGAAAATCAGGTATTTGGAATTCAGGTTCAGGAGTAATTATTGCTAAAAAAGGAAATAAATATTATGTGCTAACTGTCGCCCATAATTTTTTACAAAGACACCTAGACAACAAAGATTATTGGCAAAAAGTAGGAGGGAAACCTTACTATGGAATTAGAACTTATGATGGCAAGGTTCATATTATTGAAGATGTTAATGATGGTAGAGGGTGTCCTCTAAAAGGTAGTCCTAAATTAACAGTATTGGTAAGATTTGGTTGTCGCGATCGCTTTATTCTCAACACCGATATAGTTGATTATACTGTTGGTACAGATCAGGTCAGAGGTATAGACTTAGCGATCATCACATTTGAAAGTCAAAATAATTATATAGTTGCCCCCTTGGGAGACTCAGGTCAGGTGAATCTCAATGACAGAGTTTATATTTCTGGGTGGCCTGACCCTGAAAGAGAGCAAGACCCCCAGACGGGTAGATGTCGTGAAAGAGTCGCTCGCAGGCAAAGACGTTTAGCTTGGGGTCCAGTTAGGGGAAAAATTAATGCCGATCCTCAGCATTATGGTTATAGTATTTTTTACACCGATGAAACTGCTGCTGGTATGAGTGGAGGTCCTGTGTTTGATAGTAACGGTCGGGTGGTTGGTACTCATGGGTTAGGTAGTCAGAATAAACCCTTATGTGGTGGTAATCTTGAGGCGGGAACTCAAACTGAGTCTGACGCTGATACTGAGAGCGTTTCTGGTGGTGACAGTCTTGATTTTAATAAGTTGCAAAAGCGTTATAGCAGCGGACAAAATGTTAATTATTTTCAGAGTTTAGTCAAAGAATTTGATTTTAGTTTGGCTTTCAGACGGGAGTTACCTGATGCGGAAGTTATTCAAGCTGGTATCACACCAATTAAAAATCTGAAGGTTGCTAGTAGTAGTGGTCAAGTAGAGTTTGATGCGAGTGAGGATGTGTTTGACGATCCTAATGATGTTGTTGATGATATTTATAAGTTGTATACGTTTGAGTTGAAGAATATGACTAGAGATTGCCCTTCTGGTGGTCCTGGAAGTGTTTTGTTAGATAATAATTATTGTGAATAATAGGAAATAAAATTTCTCAACAAAACCTGATTCAATTGTTTGGCAGTGGGAGCATCTTGCTCCCGTCCGTGACAGAGAGTATAGAACCCATTTGGTATCAGGGAGACACAGGGACAGGGAGACACCGGGAGACGGGGACACGGGGACACGGGGACACGGGGACAGAGGGACGCGGAGACACGAGGACAGGGTGATACACACACTCTCTCTGGTGTCTCTCCGACTCTGGTGTGTCTCCCCCTCTCCCTTTCTCAGCGTCTGGTGCGTCTATTTTTAATAGGGCTTACTGATTAAATATCAAAGCATTTACAGATAAAGGTTTTAGCCTTTTTAGGGTCTAAAAAAGTGTGCCTATTTCAGTCTAAAACACTCAAAAATTTAGTATTTTGGCAAGATTTGGGCAGAAAAATCATTCTTACAATTCTTACTCCTACCTCATCTAAATTCCCATTTTTCCTGTCTCCTGTCTCCAGTATAGCTGTCTCCTACCCTCACCCATAAGACTTTTGAGCGCAAACCCTAA
>JBFRWR010000753.1:0-15074 GCA_051439685.1 Trichodesmium sp. | reverse complement strand
TATTCTCAGATAAAAGCCACCTCTGCAAAATCATCAAAATAGTAAATCTTCCACAGATGTACCTACTCTTTATTCTAGAATTTTTCCGAATTTCTCAACTCCCAGAAAATTGAGTATTTGCTGAAGTCGGGAAATCTGAATGCTCAGTTAATATCTGCAAGTTTTCTCAGATAAAAGTCACCTTGGCAAAATTATCAAAATAGTCAATCTTCCACAGATGTACTGAACTATTTCTTGCCATATTATTGTGACTGAGTTTGCACAACTTCTAATTTTTTCTCCTGTGGTAAAACATGACTCATTACCTGAGTTGCAAAAGACTTCAAAAAATTATTTTCTTGAGTCTTGCTAAAGACACTTTGAATAATTTTTCCTAACTTCTCAATATTCACAGAATTACTATCTGTTTGAACAGCAAAATATTCCACTAAACTTATACCTGCAACTCTTGTCAGATAAGCAGCACTAATAGCTTGAATTGCACCACCAGCTACAAAAGTTACACTGTTACTTTTAAGGATAGTTGTTAATGTTTTGGTAGATAATTCTACTAATCCTAGTTTTAACATTAACTCTGCCATAGTACCTGCTACTTGTTTGCCTTTTTCTAGGGAAAATTTTTGCTCATATATAGCACTTAAGTCTACTATTAATTGACCGTTTATAGCTGCGGTTGCTAATAAGTCTAAAGCTGGAACTGGATTAGCAAATGCTGTAGCAGCAACTATCCATTGATATTGTTCAATTACAGGAATAGCTCTTTCTCGTCTGATTTGATTGAGAATATTTTTAGCTTCTAATCTAACTATTTCTGCTTTTCTTCTAGTAGTCGCCCAGACTAATTTTTCCCTTTCCTGTTCTAATATTTGATTCAGCTTTTCTGTTAATCCAGATATTTCTGGTAATGGTTGTTCTATAGATTCTTGAATACTGCCATCCTGCTGATATTTTCGCACTTTAATAGAATTAGGTCTAGCAGAAATTCCGACTAAATTTTCTTCTGAGTTAATAGTAGCTAATGTCTCTTTGATTTTTTGGAAAATTTGTGGTTTTTGGTCTGGCAAATATAAGTCTTGTTTATTCCAAATTAAGATAAAAAGTTGACCTAAAGTTGTTAGTTTTGATAAAGCTTGAAATTCTGAATCTATTAAGTCACCTGTAGTTAAAAATAATATCAAATCGTAAGGGGATAAAGGATTAACTTGAACATCCTCATTTTTTGTTATCCATTCCGACTCCCAAGTTATATCAGTAACTTCTATTTTTTGGGAATTTTTAGATATCCACTCAGACTTTAATACTTCAGTCAAAGCAGTTTTCCCAACACCTTGATTACCTGTAATAACTATACTTAATTCCTCTCTTTCTAACTCCTGAGTAAGAGTCGTTACTTTTTGACGTAATTGACTAATATCATCACTGATTTTTTCCGACTTATTAACACCTTCCACCTCCAAACAAAGCTTATCTATAGTAGTAGTTAATAAAGCGATCGCCTCTTCAGCAACTTCTTTTGTCGGTGATAGAATTATATTTGGTTTCTGGGGAGGTAGAGATTTTGGTTTTTTGAATAACCAGACTCCTAGACTTGCTGCCATAATTCCTAACATAGCAGTTCCACCAAATTCTGCCACAGAATGTTGGACACTATCTAATAACCATAACAGTAGAGATAATCCTATCCCACCTACTAAAATTGGTCTTTGCAGTTTTACAGCCATTTTTATTATCCTCAAAACTCCCTTTATTATTGATTTTATCTTAACACTGCCATTTCAGTTATCAGTTAACAGTACCTTCTGCTGAAGTAGGATAGTTGTACTAATTTTTTTATTCCCTGAAAAGGAGAGGTTTGAGACCTGATTTTATTGTCAATTTTCAAAGGAAATGTTGATCTTTCCTACTCCATTTATAGCAATTATTAAATCTCTAATCTAACAAAGTTGACTTAACAAGAGAAGCAGTTTTTTCTGGTTTTTCTAGAACTGGAAAAACTAACACACTATTAATCTTAGAATTATTAACTAATTCCTCAAGACGATGTAACTGTTTATCGCTAATTGCAATACCATCATATTTTTCTACATAATTTAATTCTTCTTGGAAATTATCGTCATTATATACTTGAATAAAGACTCGATCTACCGACCATTTTTCCCAGTCCGCTGCAAAATATTTTTTTGCCCAATAAGGGTTGTGATGACAAATATCAAAACTTACTGAATTATTAGCTTCTTTCATTTCTTTAATCATCCGCTCAGTAAATTTTGTTAAGTTAGCAGTGCGGTCTATTTTTCCCGGTAATTCTGCATGATACCCCAGATAATCATCCCATTGAACTGCATCTATATTCGGATATTTTTTGACAAATTCAACTAAAATGTTTGTAAAGAAATTAGCTACTTCTTCCATTTCTACATCTAAGACATAATGATCGATTCCAGCATAGGTTTTATCCACTCCAGGAACTATCCATTTTTTTCTAATTGCTAAGTCAAATATCGGACTATTTTCATCTATTTTAATTCCTTTCTCAAAGTAAGCATGAACTTCCATTCCTTGTTTATGTGCTTCATCAATTAACCAGTCTAACCATTGTTCATTAAATTTATTCGGACAACTTTTTGCTCCTAATATTTCTTCCATTACCTCGCTTTTGTACATAGTACAGCCATTTCCCCACACTCCATGAATTATGGTATTAAATCCTTGTTTTTTGTAATAACGAACCCTTTCACGAATTGTTTTTTCGCTAGCATTATTGGTTATATAATAACGACCTAAATATATGCCTCTAATTTGTTTTTTCTCCCAAGGGGTTAAAGTTTTTTCATCTAAGGAATTATTCTGAGGTTGAGTTTGATTAACAGTTGGTTTTGCATAAGCAGTTGGTAATTGTGTTTTTACTTTAGATGAATCTGGTAAATTTTTAATTGCTTCTGTTGGAGTTAATTCTGTCTCCTTTTTTTGTGGAGAAGGAATTGGTAATGGCGTTTTTACTTTAGATGAGTCTGGTAAATTTTTAATTGCTTCTGTTGGAGTTAATTCTGTTTCTTTTGTTTGTGGATAAGCAGTTGGTAATTGTGTTTTTACTTGAGATGAATCTGGTAAATTTTTAACTACTTCTGTTGGAGATGGTTTAAAAGGAATAGGTGCATCAGGAAACTTTTCATGTAACCAAGAAACCACAGAATTATTAGATATAACTTGAGATAAATTCAGATTATTTCTTTCAATAAACCACCAATAACTTCCTCCTAAAAGCATTGTGAAAATTAGAAGTTCCACAAGGCAACCTGCATCAAAAAAGCGAGAGGAGTCGGAATCTTTTTTTGACATAATAAAATCCTGATAAATTTGGGTAAATTTTTTTCTATTTAGTTAATTTCAACAGAATTTAACCCTATAGGATAACTACTACAAGGTTAAATGATTAGTAAGCATTCAGCAGTCAGCCATCAGCTATCAGCTTCATTATCCTTAGTTGACAATTCGAGCTAGTCGTTCTTGTGCTTTAATTCTCTGGTTTAAAATGTAGTAAAAGTTAAACCTAATGTTTACTTAATTCATTTTTATTGCTGTTTGCGTAGCATTCCGAAGGAAGAGCTAACCGCTAATAGCTGAACACTTTTCTTATTAAATAAATACAATCTCTGACTGAAAAATTTCTGATTTTTCCTGAAGTGGTACTGAATTTAATCACTTTATAAAATTTATGCAAAATAAGTTATAACTCTCTTCCGAACCCATCAAACCTTTCACTTTTATAGTTACATCTATTGAAGCTTGATATTATAGTTAGGACTAATTTTATCTTTTGATAATCTACTTGTAGATTAGGGTCAGTATTATTCAAGTCTTTAAAGCAACGTTGATATAGGGGAGCTGGAATATGTGCCCCCGCACCGACTAGGGAAAATTTTTGTTTAGGACGACATTTAAAACGACGCTTAGGAGTATACCAGTTCATAGTAATCAGGGAGCTAATTGTTAAGGCTATTATTATGGTAAAAATAGAACTTATTCTGTGAAAATTTCAGATAAAATTTTAGAAACTTTCTACCTTATGAAGTGACAAACAAGTTTATCTACTACCATTTCGGTGAAAGTTTCTGATTTTATGAAAGAGTTGCTCAACTAAGCTACTGCAATTTATTCAATAGAAATGTTATGTCAATTCACTTTAAATATGTCACTTCTAACCAAAATAAGAAGGTTCATTTCCAGATTTCCATTTAATATTACAACCTACACTAGGTTTTTGTTCTTCTCCTATATTTTTTCCTGCTAAAACTGTATCTAAAGCTGCTCGTAAATCACTTCCCGTTACTGGTTTTTCATTACTAGGACGACTATCATCTAATTGTCCTCTATATACTAATTTAAAATCACCATCAAAGAGGAAAAAATCAGGAGTACAAGCAGCAGTATAAGATTTTGCTACCTCCTGAGTTCCATCAAAACAATAGGGAAAATTAAACCCTAATTCTAATGCCATTTCTTTTAGTTTATCTGGAGCATCATCAGGGTGAGTTTCAATATTATTGGAACTAATAGCGACAATTCCCACATCTTTTGAAATGTAATCTTTACCAATTTTAGCTAGTTCTAATTGAACGTGCTTTACAAATGGGCAATGACGACAAATAAACATTACTAATAATGCTTTTTTTCCGTCAAATGTTGATAGAGAAATTGTCTGTTCAGAAACTACATCTGGTAACTGAAAATCTGGTGCTGGAGTTGCTAATGTCAACATTGTAGATTCTGTTAACGCCATAGTATGCTTATTCCTATATAAATTTACTTTCTAGAAAAAAGTACCACATTTTTTGTAATCATTCAAATAAACTAGGAGATTTTTTTCTATTCCCTATTCTCCATTCCCTGTTCCAGATTTTCTAGGAAAAAACACCACTTTTTTGTCATTATTCAAATAAAGTAGGAGATTTTTTTCTTCGCGATTTCCTATTTCCTATTCCCTATCCCAGATTTTTGAGAAAAAACACCATATTTTTTATCATTATGCAAATGAAGTAGAGTATTTTTTTTCTTCCCATACTACTCCGTACTCCCTATTCCCTATTCCCTATTCCCTACTCCCTAATTTGAAGATACTTTTTGTAATGGAATTTCGATTATAAAAGTAGTTCCTTTACCAACTTCACTAGAAAAATCTATTTTTCCATTATGCAATTCTACACACTGTTTAACAATAGATAATCCTAATCCTGTTCCTGGTATTTTTCCTACATTACTTGCTCTGTAAAAAGATTCAAACAATTTTTCTTGATTCTCAATCGGAATACCCATTCCCTCATCTTTAATCACAAAAATACCTGTTTTATCTTCCAAAGTTAAGTCAAAATTGACCTCACCTCCTGTCGGCGAATACTTAATAGCATTGGATAACAAATTATTTAATATATGCCGAATTAACTTCTCATCCATCAAGAAAAATTGAACATGATTCTTGCCAGATTTAGACTTAGATTTTGTGGTCAACTTGTTATTAACTGTAAAATTAATTTTGTGGTTATTACTAGCAGTAACTTTGATAGAACTGGTAATATAAGTACAAACTTTAATCAAGTCAATAGGTGCTGGTTTATATTTCAGTTTTCCAGCATCAGCTTTACCAATAAATCTAACATCATCTAATAGTTCAAGCATTTCTTGCGTAGACTCTTCAATATAGTCTAAATATGTATTTTTTTCAACTTCAGTAATTTGAGAATTGTAGCTTTTCAGCAATTGAATAGATAATAAAACTGTATTCAAAGGATTACCAAATTCGTGAGTAACCATTGAGAAAAAACGACCCCTTAATTCTCTCAAGTCTCTTTCTTTTTCTAAAGCTTGACGTATTTCCTCTTCCTCTTTTTTACGTTCTGTTATATCTCTACCTATATAAACAAAATTCTCTATTCCTTCTATATTTGTTTGAATAACTGAACAAGAAAATTCAACAATAATTTTTTCTCCACTTTTGTTCTGACAAATTAATTCCACATCTGGGGAAATTTTTCCTTCTAATAACAAATGTTTTTGCCGTGCTTTATGCAGTAATTTTTCCTGGGGAATAATCATGGAAATATTTTGTCCTACTAATTCTTCTTTCTGATACTCAAACAAAATTTCTGCCGCATGATTAACAGTTTTAATTACTCCTGAATTTGTTGTCACAAATAAAGCATCCGCCATAGAAGTAATGATTTTATTGATATAATCCTCAGAAGCAGTCAAAGCACTTAATAAAAGATTAGACTCATTAGCACTCTGAATTAACTTTTGCTCCATTACCATTTTTTCTGTAATATCTTCAACTAAAGCTATGAGATTTTTAGCTGAAGAATTTTCATTTAAGCTGGCAATGATAGATATTTTAATATATAAAGAATTTCCCTTTGCTGAAGTTCTAGCTATTCCTTCATATTCAAAACTTTCTCTCTCTCCATTAAGAATTTCCTCTAATACTTTTTCAGAACCTGTTAGTTCGGGAAAACTGCTACGAATATCTTCACCCGGAATAGCTAATTCGGGAACTTCAGCAAATCTTTTTAAACCATTTGATACTTCTAAAATTTTTAACTGGGAATTAATCATCAAGTATTCTATTTGAGAAGATGCTAAAAATTTTTTCAGGAGACTAATCATGTCATACTACTTTAATTAAATAATTTTATAAATATACCTCTTCAGAAAAGAGAGAGCAGGAAGCAGGCGGAAATAATTGATGGTTTATTGACAATAATTAATTTGATTTTGGTGTATCTTCATTGTTGGCAAAAAATACATAAGCATTCAGCATTCAGCAGTCAGCAGTCAGCTATTTATTTTAGTTTGAGAAAAAAGCTTTATTAGTTCAGGGAAATTTAATCTTACTATCAAAGCAGACTTTAAATGAATATAACATTTAAAGCCTTTTTTCCGCAATCCGAAAGATGCTGTATTCTTTCGATTTAATCCCTATTTAATCGAAGTGAAAACCTAAACAGAGTTGATTTTTATTATGGTATTTTTGCTACCATTTTATATGATAATTTCTGAAACATATCATCTACATTTTCACCCGTTTTAGCAGATGTACTATACATCCCTATAACTCTTTCATCTTCCTGATAATTAAATTTCGATAATAACTGATTAACTATTTCCAAATCAACCAAATCAGATTTATTTAAAGCTAATAGAGCCACACTTTTAGGATTAACTGAAAAAAATAAATCTAATCTTTCTGAAAGGTTCTCTATAGTTTCTTGACGGGTTAAATCCGCTACAACTATAGCACCACTTGCACCTTGTAAATAACTAGGAGCGATCGCCTTAAATTTAGTATGACCTTCTAAATCCCAAATTAATAACTGCAAAGAATTATTTTTTTCTGCTTCTGTGTCACCAAAATCAACTTTTTTACGAGAAATTTTTACTCCCACTGTCGAAAGATATTGGTCACTAAACTGTCCTTCAACAAACTGACGAATAAGGCTAGTTTTTCCCACACCAAAATCACCAACAAGACAAATTTTTTTGGATATCATATTTATAGTTAATTCTCTATTTTCCTGGGTTCAAATAAATCAAATGTGACACACCTACTCAATAATAATGGTTGGTTGTATTCCACATCTTGAGGAGAGTTTATTTGTCCAGTTATTTCTAATCGTCTGGGGTCTACCCCTTGCTTAACCAAAGCATCCCTGACTACATTTGCTCTTTCAATGGCCAATTTCTGGTTAATAGTAGGGTCGCCAGTACGATCTGTATGACCTATTATTCTAAGGTGTTTTTGAGGGTATTGACTGAGAAATTCTTGAATCTGGGCCATTGTCTCTGTATAAGTAGGTTCAAGTTTAGCTGAACCTTGCTCAAAATAGATGCGAGTTCTTAATTTTAATGGGCTAAGTTTAATCGTACTAATAACAGATTTAACCCCCGGAATTTCCTCAATTTTGCGAATTATGGTTTGAGTATCTGCCATGTCCATTACAGTTCCCTCTATTTTTACTCTGTCTTCTGTATACTGACTGGTAATGGACACCCCTTCCATTTGATTTAATGCTTTTGTAATTCTATCTACTTCACCACTTACTTTTGACGCATCCGGTGGTACTTCTATAGTTACTATTTGATTATCTAGTTCTAAATTATAAAGACTAGCCTGTTTTTCAGCTATTTTAACTGCCTTATTTGTTATATTTTGATTTGGCAGTCGCCCAGTTAAAGTTAAAGAACCTCTTTTTACTTGTGCATTTAAACTATAAAAAGCTAACTCTGGAACATTCGCCCAAGCTTTCGTAGTTGTGAGTTCAACAGTGCGATAAATTCGACTGTAATACTGATAGATTCCCCAAGGTATTAATATTAAACTTAAAATTAATCCACAAGTTATGAATAAGGCATTGGGTGGTTTAGAAATAGATAGTTTCTGATTATCTTGTAAATCTATATCTATTAATCCTTTTAGTAATAATTTAACTGAACTAGGAATAGTATCCGGGTCTCCTGCAAAATCCTTAATATCTCTACCATAATCTATGATAATGTTGCTCAGTGTTTGTCGTAATTCTTTGATAAATGATTTGTTAGGTTCTCCCTTAATTACTACTGCTAAATAACAATGTCCGGCAACTTCTAAAATTATTTTAGAATCCCCATATTCAATCTCATTTAATTCTGAAACATCTCCAGATTGAACAATACAATCATTCACAAAACTGCGGATAGCTGTTAACATTCCCGCCACCATTTCTGATTCTAATCTCTCTCGCTTAGACTGTTGAGATTCAGCAATTACTAAACCAGATTCTTTGTGAATTAAAAATACTGCTTGAACAGCAAAAACCATTATTTCTGAGATAATAAGTTCTGCCTCAGAAACTCCTTGAAAAATTGCTTTGATTTTCCTTCTGATTCCCTTAAAACTAAATGTCTCAGAAATTTTATCGTTAATTTCTCGAATTGCTTCAGTCATGTATTTAGAAATGGTACTGCCAATCACAGGATATAAAGCATCTACTATAGAATTTTGTTCTAAGACAATTTGCTCTTTAATTGCTTTACCCATTTCTGGTGCTAATGCTTGAGAAATTTGTCGCCGATCTATTCTAATTTGTTCTCTAATTGCAGCTCCCATTTCTGGTCCTAATGCTTTAGCAATTTCTTGAGGATAATTCTGTATTGCATAAGAAATTGCTACTGGTAATAAAGGTGCTAATGCTCCACTAATTGCCTGTTGATCTTGCTCTGTTTTTTTGGTAATAATAATATCTATTATTGGAGCTATTGCCTCTGCCATTATTTGCGGTTCTTGCTCAATTTCTGTTTCTATTAAAGGTGGTAATAGGGGCGCTAATGCTGAACTTATAGCCTGTTGGTCTTGTCTAAATCTTTTTTGTATGGCTTGGTCAATAACTGGGCTAATTGTCTCTATAATTTCTGTTTCTGTCTGACCTAAGTTACCGAATAAATTTTCTAATAATATAGGATTTAATATATTTAATTCATCTTGATTAAGCTGAAAATTTTGTTTTCTCAGGTTAGTATTTAATTTTCTAATTAATTTGGCTACTTGTGAACCAAATAAAAGATTTTGCAGAGCTTCAAATGCTTCTAGTTCTAGGTCATATTGTTGATGAGAACCTGATGATTTTGATAATTTTTCCGGGATAAGTAATTGTTTTTCTTTGCCTAGTTTTTCTGTTTGATTATCAGGAGATTTACTTTCTATATTAATCAAATCGTCAGAATTTTCAGTAGAATTTTTTGTGATGCTCTGATGGCTTAAATTCTCATTTTTCTTGCTCTGATTAGTTTCCCTTGTCCGAGAAATTTTCTCCTGTTCAGAACTGATAGAATCCTCTGACAATTCTGCGGATAAATTAATCACATTGTCAGAATTTTCAGTAGAATCTTTTGTGCTGCTCTGATGGCTTAAACTATCATTTTTCTTGCTCTGATTAATTTCCCTTGTCCGAGAAATTTTCTCCTGTTCAGAACCAATAGAATCCTCTGACAATTCTGCGGATAAATTAATCAAATTTAAGTCAGTTAATAAATTCAGCAAACGCTCCAACTGTTCAACTGCTTCTACATTCAGTTCAACAGATTTATTATTATTTATATAGTGCTGATTATTGCCTGATTTGTTGTCTAAATAAGCCATCTATTTCTGATTTATTACTTTAATGATGGTTATCTGAAGTTAAAGCATCTATTTCTACACTTCTATCTGCTGCCTCTTTAAGTTCAGTAACAAACTCAGTTTTTTTCATTCTCATGCCAACTTCAAACATAATTTCTGCAAAATCATCCCGTGAAACTTTTGCATCCTGAAGTAAAGCAAAACGTTTCTCAAGTTCTTCAAAAATTTGTACTTTCAAAGAGCTAACATCATTTTCTAGTTTGTCCTTAGTTTGTGACAAATCTTGCCGAACAGAAGTTATTTGCTGATCAATAATTTCATCTAAAGCTTCTTTTGTAGTAGTAATTTTACGATTCACCCGTTCAATTTGTTGTTTGGTTTCACCAATATCTTCCTGAGTATTTTGCAGACTTAAATTTATACTTCTAATTTTTTTATCCATAGAATCAACAGTAGCTTGGAGTTCTGTCGAAAAAACATTTTTGACTTGTTCTATTTGATTTTTAATCTCTTGTTTAACTATGGATAATTCTGATTCTAGCTTATCAAAGCGATTTTCGTACTCTCTGAGCTTGGAGCCGAAAATTATATCGCGAATTTTGTCAATATTTCCTAGTCTCTCACGCATTTCTTCTTTAGTTAATTCGGCCATCTTTTCTCCTTTTGAATTGGCAAAATTAGGATAAGCCAAAAAGCTTACATTCTTATTTTACTTGATTTTGCTTAGAGTTGAATAAGAAGCCATTTGGCTTCTATAAATCCTGATGGCTACAAAAAGTCTCTAACTAACTCTTTCTTCTTTAATAATTGTTCTTTTAACAATTTGATCATTGTGAAACCAATGCCAAGTTCTGGCACGATGATTATTATCAGGACTAATATTAATCATTTCATAGATATAAAAATCTGCCATTCCTTTATAAGTAATCCACAAAATAATTGTTGAATCATCTACTTCCCAAGCATAACCATCTAACCTTTCTGTATCAAACCAAATCTTTTTATCCCGATATATTCCTGGAAATTGATATTCTTCTTGTTTACCATCCGCCCACTGATAACGATTAATTTGAAAATAGGGATATTCTCCATTTTCTGGAAATTGACAAGTTAAATGGGAGTTATGTTGATCAATAATATTTCCGTCATTATCTATTACTATATATGTTCCTTTCCACTCTCCTTCATGGCGACATAATACTGGCATTTCTTCTCGGATATTAGACATAATTATATGCTCCTGATTTATGAATTATGATTATTATATATTAGAGATTGTTTATAACAAATGAGAGAGGGAACAGGGAACAGGGAATAGGGAACAGGGAATAGGGAATACTCGACAAATATTTGTCGCTGAAAAATCTAGGAATATATGTACTGAATGCTTCTCTATCTACCAAATTATGAAGTAGTTCGAGCCAGAATTTTCATATCTGGAGAAGTAGAATTTTTTGGCGTTACTAATACTTTAATTCCTGGTTTAGAGAGGTGAATAGTAACAACATGAGTCATAATCGGACGAGGTTGATTAAAGACAGAGCGTTCATATAAAATACCAGGAAATAGTAATAAATTTGTATTAGTTCAAGGAAGACGAATAAAAGATAAAATAGTAAAATTTGAGCCTATTTTTTACTGCTTTTTTGTGTAAGTCCCGTTAGATAAAATCCTCATATTTGTTTTTGTCTATTCCCTATTCCCTATTTCAACAAATAGGTTTCTTTCCTGGTTTAACAGCATGAACATACTCACTGCCAGAATTAGGCCACCCTCTACGATAATCCGCTAACTCCGGTTTTCCCCATGCTAACTGGAGCAACATTTCCAGAAAATTTGACTTTTGCCACTTCAACATATTTGCCCATTCAGTACGTTCAGCGATCGCCTCTATCTCCTGGAAATCTATTCTGCGAAAGTCTCGGCCATTATTCACACTTAAATATAAATCCATACCTATTGTCACTTCATGCCAAAACTTTAACACAGAACCCTTTGCCGCCCGCAACATTTCCAAATCATCAGACAAAGCAATTAACTGTTCATGTACCACAGGAAAACTAATACTCTTCCCGTCAACTGTCACTTGTCGCCAGACAATGCCCGAAACCAAATATTCCCTTTGATAAAGATGGATGGCAGCTTTAAAATCTTGATAAGCAGTAAACTTTTGAAAAGCCTCTGGTTTAAGAAATTGGTCAACTACTGGATTGCCAGTACGGGGGGTTGCGGCCAAATTCAGACGTCGCCCTTGGAGACAAGCTTGGCGTTCTTCAGCGAGGATATTGATTAACTCGTTTGTGCTGTAGACCTTTGACATGAGGTTGATTAACGATTGTTGATTTGCTAATATTTATTCACATAAATTCATATACGTTGATATAGTTATACCGATCTAGTTGCATAGATTGTGCTATAATCATGTACAGACAGAGTAGTTTGTGGTGTAAAACCAGGCCACTATGTAACCGCTATCCTGATAAGTTACCCCTAGCATGGTCAAGTAATTAAAACTTCTGCGAACGTCGATCAGCAAGACGGCAGGGACGTTCCATGCAACGTCCGTACAAAGCGTCTACAGGTTTTCTTGTAGACTTTGGGAGATACCCCCTCAGCAGGCGAGCTTGCTGTGCATTGTTAACATTTGTTAGCAAAATAGTATCGGACATACTATAGTCAAGATTATATAAAATGTTTTTATTTTGCCACACTTTTCTATGAAATACGAAAAATAATGGTACAGGTAGTCTAATCTCAAATACAGAAATTTATTTGTAGCAGTCATTCCATACAGCAGTTTTCATTTTAGTAGACCACAGTAGGGACGTTGCATGCAACGTCCCTACAAGGTTTGGGTTATGGCGATGTTGTTGATCAAGAGTGAAAAGCACTGTAAGGTTTCCTTAATAAATATCAAAGTTTTTCGTATCTAAAAGGTTTTAGAATTTTTAGGTTGAAAAAAGTACCAGCTTTTCAGTCCAGAAAGCTCCTGACTCCTGTAGGGGCGGGTTTCACCATTAAGTTAACGAGTTTTCACATTGAGTCAGCTAAACCCGCCCCCAAATGAATTGAATTACCCCTACTGTTTCAGCAAAATCCTAGTCAAGCTGACTGACTTTCCACCATTTGATTTTCCTGCCGTAAATAAGCTTCAATAAATTTATCTAACTCCCCATTCATCACGTCCGTAATTGCAGTAGTCTCTTCCTGAGTCCGCAAATCTTTAACCATCTGATACGGATGGAAAACATAGTTACGAATCTGATTACCCCAAGCAGCTTCTACCATATCACCCCGAATCTCACCAATTTCTTGAGCGCGTTGTTCCTGAGCAATTATCAGTAATTTAGCTTTGAGTAATGCCATAGCTTTTTCCTTATTTTGTAACTGACTCCGCTCTTGCGTACAACGAACAGCGAGACCAGTTGGCAGATGAACGACTCGTACTGCTGTCTCTACTTTGTTAACATTTTGACCACCTTTACCCCCAGAACGAGAAGTGGTAATTTCCAAATCCTTCTCTGGAATTTCCAATTCTACAGACTGGTCTAATATAGGCATCACTTCCACTCCAGCAAAACTGGTTTGTCGTTTACCATTAGCATTAAAAGGTGAAATTCGGACTAGACGATGAGTACCTTTTTCTGCTTTTAGATAACCATAAGCATAACGACCAATAATTTCTAGAGTTACAGACTTAATACCTGCTTCATCTCCCTCAGAAATTTCAGCTAACTGCACCTTATATTTATGGTCTTCTCCCCAGCGGGTATACATCCGCAACAACATTTCCGCCCAATCTTGAGCATCCGTACCTCCTGCACCAGCATTAATAGTGAGAACTGCTCCATTTTGGTCATAGAGACCCGATAATAATTGCTGTAACTCCCACCGATCCAACTCTTCGTTGAGATTAGAAATTGTTGAATTAGCTTCCTCCAGCAAAGATTCATCCGTCTCTAGTTCCAACAATTCAACGATCGCCCTAGTATCTTCCAGGTTACTTTGCCATTGTTGATATTGCTCCAGGTGAGATTTGAGGTCATTCAGTTCTTGCAGAGTATTTTGCGCCGTAGTTTGGTCATCCCAAAATTCTGGTTGAGCTGCAATTTGTTCTAAATCTTGAATTTTTGCTTTTAGTGCAGGAATGTCAAAGATAGTCCTGGGTGGTTCCCAGACGAGAGGACAAATTTTCGATTTCTCGTTTAATTTCTAATACTTCCATGGCGATCGCCTTTTAATTACAAGAGGGTTAGATTTTGGGGCGGGTTTATTGGAATATTCTGTAGGGGCGGGTTTTTGCCCAAATTTTGATATTCTGCCCCAGATTCCGTAAACCCGCCCTCATTCACAGTGGTTATTTATTTTCAGGGCGGGTTTATTGGATTTAATGGTTAAACTCCTGAATCTAATCTCGAACCCGCCCCTACAAATTTGGAATATTTACGTTGTGGGCGGGTTTATTGGATTTAATGGTTAAACTCCTGAATCTAATCTCGAACCCGCCCCTACAAATTTGGACTATTTACGTTGGGGGCGGGTTTATTGGATTTAATGGTTAAACTCCTGAATCTAATCTCGAACCCGCCCCTACCAATTTGGAATATATATTCTGTAGGGGCGGGTTCTTGCGGAAATTTTGATGTTCAGCCCCAGATTAAGTAAACCCGCCCTCTGATGCACAGTGGGTATTTATTTTCAGGGCGGGTTTATTTAATTTAATGGTTAAACTCCTGAATTTAATCTCGAACCCGCCCCTACAAATTTGGACTATTTACGTTGAGGGCGGGTTTATTTAATTTAATGGTTAAACTCCTGAATTTAATCTCGAACCCGCCCCTACCAATTTGGAATATTTACGTTGGGGGCGGGTTTATTTGATTTAATGGTTAAACTCCTGAATTTAATCTCGAACCCGCCCCTACCAATT
>JBFRWR010000752.1:0-7079 GCA_051439685.1 Trichodesmium sp. | reverse complement strand
GCGGTGAACGACGATTATCACCATCTAACCAAGGTTTGCCATCACTAGGAGCATTTTCATAATTATCATGCCATTCATCTGCACACCATTCCCAAACGTTTCCGTGCATATCACTGAGTCCAAAAGAGTTGACGACATCAAAATAGCCGACAGGCGTAGTTTGTTCCCTATATTCTCCTTTCGGGCCTTCCCCATAAGAGCCTGACCATTTCATTTCTTCATAGTCCGTCCCTCGATAATTGGCTAAGTCTGTTGTGATAGTTTCTCCAAAGTGAAAGGGTGTTGTGGTTCCTGCACGGCAGGCATATTCCCATTCTGCTTCACTTGGCAGTCTATAATTCTTTCCCGTTAGTTTTGAGAGTCTTTTACAGAATTCTACTGCTTCATGCCAATTTACCCTCTCGACTGGTCTTTGCCATCTATCTATATCTTCGTATGATTCTTTAAAACGAGAGGGATCGGGGTCTAAATCCTCTTTTTCTTTCAGGTCTGTTCGAGAGGCGATCGCTCTCCACTGTCCTTGAGTAATAGGATATTTGCCCATAAAGAAGGGAGGAACAGTTACATCATGTTGGGGACGTTCTCTGTCTCTACTATCTTTTTCACTTTCAGGGGAGCCCATAGTGAAAGTGCCACCAGGAACAGCTACCATTTCTATGGACATTTCACTATCTTCTGAACTAATATCTGATAACTGATAAAAGTATTGGGCAAGCTTAGTATTTTGCCTAATAAATTCTCCCTGTCGGTTGACTGTTGGTGTTGTATACTGAAAAACCTGCAAGTCTGAAGGAAAAGGAACCCATTCTCCCAGGTTTCTAGTAGAAATAAATGTTTGTGGGGTTTGCTTCTGTTGATTATTCTGTTGGTTAAGTTCAGGAACGCGATCGCTCAAAAACTTCTCAAGTTGATTAATAGTCAAGTTCCCTTGGGTTAATGATAGTGCTTCTTGTAAAGCATAGGTAAAGCTTCCCTGCTGAAGTTGCTCAATTTCATAAGCCGCGGTATTAGGCTCGCAAGCATAGAAAACTATAAGTCCCTGATAATTTTTAATTGGTAAAAGATAACTAGAGGTAGAAGAAGCATCTCCTGATAATCTATCCATATCCAGATACAAGATTACCTTTCCTGCACCTGAAGAAAATAGTTTTTCTACAAGAGAATTAAGAGAAATGGCTGTTTCTGTGATTTCGTCAGTTTTACTATCTACTAACATCAGATAGTCTACACCTTGCCTTAACCGACTGTGGCCACTAAAGAAAAACCACAAATTATCCTCTGTTGATAGAAATGGCTGCTCAAATTTCTCTGCCAAAAATTCCTTTACTTTTACCGAAGTTACATCTGAAAATAAGTCAACTTTACTAAAGTTTCGCTGCTCTAAGTAGTTTTTTATTACCTCTGCATCTCTAACAGCATATCGCAGGGATGGTAGATGGTTATATTGGTTAATTCCGATAGCAATGCCGTAATTCTTTCCTGGTTCAGAGGATGTATTTTCAAGAGCTTGAGCAAATATTTCTTCGAGATAATCAACAAACTTTTGATAATCATTATTCAATAATAATTCTTTCTTAGAATAAAAACCATCTGCGCCACTCGCAATAAAGTCATTAGCTATATTACCGCCTGAAAAACCAACAATAGGTAAGGTTGGAGAAACATTAGAATTAGCTTTCAAAATCCTGATAGTTTCAAATCCATTAACTTGTATGTCTTGGTAGCGACTGTTAGGTAAACCATAATTAATTAAAATTAAATCTATTTCACCTGATTCTGCTAGTTGAATAACCTCATTAATACTATCTGTTCCTCTGACAGTAATGCCATATTGGGATGATAAATTTTTTGATACTTCTTCGATTACCGCTTGTTCGTCTTCAACTAATAAAATAGTTTTTAATTTAACAATAGTGGCAACTTTAGCTGTAAATTCAAATGATTCAAAATTGTCTAAGTTAAGAAAATCTAGTATTGAGATGTTAACACTTCTTGGTACAGTTAATTCAAGTCCTGCTACCTGATATGAGTCTGCGATTTGTTCTAGTTTGACTTTTTCAGGTTCTCTAAGTAACTCACTACAAAGTTGAGCATAATCTAAAAAATCCTGAAACTGCCCTGATGAAGCTATTTGTTGTTTAAAGTCTTCAGTAATTTTTAGTAAACGAGCTAATTCTGCTCGATCTACACGTTCATACATAGCTTTCGCTATTTCTCGGACAGTTTGCTCTGTGTCTAAATATAACATTGCTCCCCATTTCTGAGTTTCTAACTCTTTCATTCCCAGAAAAGGATTAGTTTTAGCTAAATGCTGAACATAACTTAGTAATAAACGGGCAATCTCTTTAATTCTTTTCTGACCAAATCTTTCGTTTTGTGCTAGTTTTTGGAGTAAATAAGCTCTCACTCCTTCATCCATTACATAGAGTTCATAACCAACTGGACGACAGAGATTAGATAACAATAAATCAGCTTCAGCAATCCAAGGGACTTTTTCAGTTTTAAGAAACTCAATTCTAAGATAGTTAACTAATTCTGGAGTTAATACTAAAGGTAAAGCTACATGACAAGCTAACAATTCATAGGAAGACTCAAAGCGACTGACAAATCGATCTACTTTATTCTGGGCTATAATTTCATTTGTTATTTCAGTCATTTCTGTATCTGGATATTTGTTACTCGTAGGAGATGTTAACTTCGACCCCTCATCACCTTGAGCTTTGACATAAATCCCCTTACCTGCTATGGCTTCCACAAGACCAATATCTTCTAGTTGACGATATACCTTACTTATGGTGTTGCGATGTAAACCAGTTTGCTTGGCAAGTTGTCTCGTACTGGGTAATCGATAGCCAGGAGGAAACTGACGGGAGGCTATGGCAGATCGAATTTGATTAAATAATTGGTTTGAGGCAGGAATATCGCTATCTGCTTTAATTTGAAATTCAACCATTATTAAACCTCCAGGATTTATCTCAACACCAGCAAAAAAACTGTTGCCCAGAAAGATATTTATATATTAATTATTTAGGTTATTTCCAGTATTAATACTCACAAAATCTTAATATATAACACTTATAAATTGTGACCATTCTAGAATTTAAAAATAGTTTCTTACATCAGTTATAACTAGCACTTTTATAGACAAAAAAATCGCCACTAAAAGTTATAACGTTTCCCAAATCACTGAGGTACAGTTGTTTTTCTTCTTTTCTATTGGAACCAGAATTACTACTTTATCTTCTATATTATCTTAACGTAAAATACTTTTCAGGTATACATTATACCCTTTTTTTTACTATTTTTTTCTAAAGTCTCGATATTATCTTTGCAACGTCATAATAGCTTGTCTTAAACCCTCTTCATTCATAGAAAACATTGGTACTAAATGAGAAATAATACTAGCTGTAGTATTATTCCAACGTAGTTGGGGAACAGGATTGAGCCATGCTATTAGATTAGTCTGTTGTTGAATTTCCCAGATTACTTCAGTTGTTGCTGAAACTCTTTCTCGGTGACGATACCCCCTAGCTGCACCCCCATCACTAACGATTAAAACTCTAGTTTCATTATCACATTGATTTAAAACAGTTTCTAAGGCAATTTTATCAGTAAAAAAACAATCTTGATAAACGTATTCTGCTGGCAAATTATGAAAATAAGCAACATCTACTCTTTCTATAGAGCTTTCATATTTAGCTGTTTCTACTAAGTCTCGACTGAAATGATGAAAGGGAGTCATCGAACCTTCCTGATCTACTAAAATTAGTAAATGAGCATGATTTTTTTCTCGCCGACGGTAAACAGGTTGTAAGAAAAATCCTTGTTTTGTAGTTTTTTCTACAGTCATTTTAATATCCAAAACATCCTTAACTCCGTCAGCAATGGGGCGACGTAAATATCGCCAACTATAAACCATAAAACGGCGAGAAATGGGATAATAAGTATAAAATTCGGCATCATCTTGATATTCTTGTATTGGTTTAGGGTTAGTAACGGGTAATGGTGATAATTCCTCAGTCGCTGGTTTAGTTGTTGTAGTTAAAGATGGTTCAATTGGTGTAGCAGGAGAAATAGGAGTTGATGAATCTGAATCAAATTGGTCATAATTTGCAATTTTTTTAGTTTCTTTAGGTTGATTTGGTGTTGTTTCTTTAGTTTTTTCCGGTTCAATGACAATATTATCAAATATTACAGCTAAATGCTGTTGTTGCTCCCAAGAATTACACCATAGCAAGCGTAAGAGTTTTTTAAAGTCTTCCTTACTTTTAGTTCCCCAACCTCCTTTTATTGCATCTTTAACTAAAAAATATTCCCTAATACTCAAATTAAAACCGCCTTCACGCAAACGGTAAAACAGAGTAGTTAAATAAGAATCAGGTTCAAACATGAGTGATTGGAAAATTTTATTATAAAATCAAGAAAGTTAGTTCAAAGTTTAGAGAATTTATGAATCACTAAGTTTAGGAAATTTGGTATTTTTTTGCCAATCTTGACGAATTTTAAATATTAATTCTCGATAAGGAATTAATTTTTCTTCTTCTAACTTATTAATAGGATAAGGAGGCTCAGGATTTTGCTTTGTCTGACAACTGCAAAGTGCATCTAACCAGTCTAAAAATTCGCTTGTACCTGGAATTTTAAACAATCCTTTGTTTTCTCGAATTTTAATAAACAGTTTAGCTGCTTGTTGTACTAATTCATTATCTGGAGTATTGATTATTGTTTCTCTGATTTCTGATTCTTGTTTATATTGATAGTGAATATCAACAATTTTTTGAAGTTTCTCAGGTTTATCCGGAAATTTAAGATAATAATAAATACAACGACGTAGAAATGGAGCAGGTAAATTTCCTTTCTCTTTATTACTGGTAATAATTACAATAGGCTGACAATTAGCTTCAGCAGTAATTGTTTCTCCTGTTTCTCTAATTTTAAACTCCCAAGGTTCATCTAAAACTGTTAGTAAATCATTAGGAAAATCTATATCAGCTTTATCTATTTCATCAATTAAAACTACTGCCGGACAATCTTTTGAACGAAAAGCATTACCAATTGCTCCAAAACTTCGATAATCTTCGGGATTACTGGGATTTCTGGTATTATTATCTTCTGTTTCTAATTTTTGAGTTTGAACATCGTGAAGTCTAAGAATAGCATCATATTCATATAAACCTTCTTGTGCTTTCGTAGTTGAGCGAATATCCCAACGATAGAATGGTAATCCTAATTCATAAGCAACTGCAACTGGTAATCGAGTTTTACCACAACCTGCTTCTCCTTCTAATAATAGGGGGCGACGGAGAAAAATTGCTAAATTTACTGCATCAATTAACTCATCAGGTGCAATATAAGGTTCAACTTTTGTAGGTGAATCACAATGAGATTTAGAAGGACGTTTTTCGGGGTTATTTTCAAAATGGTAAGTCATACTAGAATCCATAATTGTTTAACAGGTAGGGGTTGGATATATTAAAGTTTGCCATTCTTTTTGTTGTAAAGCCAAGCAGACAGCTGTAGGCGTTCCTTTGTCTGTTGCATTATAAATTTTTTCAGCTATGCTATTTGTTTCTGTTTTTTTTAAACTAGGATTACCATATTTACCCAACCATCCTGCAATATCTTTTTTTGTCCATTTATTTAAAGGTATTTTGACTAATTTATCTCTAGAAAAGGCACTCGGATGAGGATTATAATAGCAGGATAATTCCTCCTTGGAAAATCTGGAATTAAATGATATCTCAGATATTATTACAGCTACAACTTTAATGCCTTCATAATCCTTGGCTACTTCATTTACTTTTTCTCTCAAAGCTTTCCAAAAAACATTAATAAACCAGGTAATTAATGGAAAGATATCACTTGGATTGCTAATATCACAATATATTTCTATAAATAAGACAGAATTATTTTGTAAAGAACTACCTATTTTATTAATAACTAATTCAAAATTTTCAATAGTAACTTCTTCTTGCTTAACCTCAAAAAAATTAGCTATTCCTTGTATTACTTCTTCTAAATTTCCAGAGGTATATTTTACAGTACAGTGACGAAAATGCTGCCTGTAAAAATAAGGATTACTTGGCACTAAATCATCCCTTAGCCTTTGTAAACATAAATCTCCCTGCTTAAAGAAACGTTCTTCCATGAGGAATAAAGCAACATCTCCTTCTCCATTTAACTGATCCATAATTTTTCTAAAAACTGCTAAAGCTTTATCAAAATCGATATAACACAAACTTTTTTCAAGTTTTAACTGTTGCTGATTATTAGGATTGTCTAAATGATCGTTTGAACTCAAGCTTTTGTCATCTAACTGAATTTGATTGATTTTTTTTTCGATGTTATCTATCTCATCATATAGAACCTCAACTTCCTTCGAGTAATTTTTCATTTTGACTCTTAGCTGCTCTCTTTTATCACTATCCCCCTCTCCTTTAAATTGTTGATGACAATTATTGCGGAGATTTTCCAAAACTGCTATTTGTTCTTCTAATTCTTTTTTTTCCTTTTTCCAACTTTCCAATTTTTGACTATCTGACATCTTAGTAATTAAATTATTAATACATACATATAATTAAAGATTTAAGTAAATTTGATTGATTTTTTTTTCGATGTTATCTATCTCATCATATAGAACCTCAATTTCCTTCAAGTAATTTTTCATTTTGACTCTTAGCTGCTCTCTTTTATCACTATCCCCCTCTCCTTTAAGTTGTTGATGACAATTATTGCGGAGATTTTCCAAAACTGCTATTTGCTCTTCCAATTCTTCTTTTTGTCTTCGTAACGAATTTAGTCTAGAATTGCTAGAATTCTTGGCTATAAGATCATTATTGGCAACTGGAGAAACTGAATTTACTTCAGAAGTAAATAAATAGCCATCTAAAGCATTCATATACACCACAGGAATTGCAAAATCTCGTTGCTCATACCTATTCTCAGTACCTAATTTAAACCGAGCTTTCTGCACTGCCATCTCAACAGAATTACCCTCTATAACTTTTGAATAAAACTCTTTAACAAAAGTAATTGCTGTTTGATTAGAAACCTTATATTGCATTGCTACAACTATTGGA